>JALZHR010000233.1 GCA_030860665.1 Acidobacteriota bacterium | reverse complement strand
AAAGATTTGAAATTCTAAAGCTGGATACGCAGACGCGAAACGCCGCAACGATGAATTGCAGTTTCTGCATTCCGAATTCATCGCTGCGGCGTTCCGCGTTCATCATTTCCCTTACGTTCAGGCTTTGTCG
The DNA here is from genome assembly GCA_030860665.1 of Acidobacteriota bacterium. Classification (GTDB taxonomy): domain Bacteria; phylum Acidobacteriota; class Blastocatellia; order Pyrinomonadales; family Pyrinomonadaceae; genus JALZHR01. The sequence goes on along the minus strand of JALZHR010000233.1, from coordinate 10,212 downwards.
TATTTCGCCTTGCCTTGGCTGGCGACGGCTTCCTGTTTGGCGCGAATCTCGTCCTGGTCGCCGAGATAATAGCTGTTGACCGGCTGAAATTTTTCGTCGAATTCAAAGACGAGCGGGACGCCGGTCGGGATGTTGTGCTGGACGATGTCTTCCTCGGAAATCGCGTTCAGATATTTCACCAAGGCGCGCAGGCTGTTGCCGTGCGCGGCGATGATTATTCGTCGTCCGGCTTGTATTTTCGGCATAATCTCGGTTTGAAAATACGGCACGACGCGTTCGACCGTCTGCTTTAAGGCTTCGCCGCGCGGAAACATTGCCGGGTCAATTCCGGCGTATCGCGGGTCTTTGCCGTGCCAGCGCTCGTCAGTCTCTTCCATCAGCGTCGGCAAAACGTCGTAGCTTCTGCGCCAGATTAAAACCTGCTCGTCGCCGTATTGCGCGGCGGTTTCGGCTTTGTTCAAGCCTTGCAGCGCGCCGTAATGCCGCTCGTTCAAAAGCCACGTTTTCGTTTCCGGAATCCACATCAAATCCATCTCGTCCAGAATAATCCAGAGCGTGCGGATGGCGCGTTTCAGAACCGATGTGTAAGCCTCGTCGAACCGGAAGCCTTCGGCTTTCAAAAGCTGTCCCGCCGCTTTCGCTTCCTCGCGCCCCTTTTCCGAAAGGTCGACGTCCTTCCAGCCCGTAAAACGATTTTCCTTGTTCCACTGGCTCTCGCCGTGTCTAATCAAAACCAGTTTGTGCATTTCTCCTCGCTCGTGTCCTTTATGAAATTGTTTTCAATTAATTTAACGTAAAAAGCGGTAAACGGTAAGTGGTAAGCGGTAAGTTTGTTGTTTGAATTTCGAGCTTTAAATAAAAATTCGATATTCATCAACTGCAGCTTACCGTTTACCATTTACCGCTTTTCCCGCTTATTTGACCGAGACGGTCAGCGTGTAGGCGGTGTTTTCGCGTTTCGAGTCGATGATAATCGAATAATCGCCGTCGTCGGGCAGGCGAACGGAAAACGAGCGTCTGCCGCAGGAATTTTCCGGCTCGCCGCCGTTCGGGTAAACGATGCAGACGTCGACGTCTTTGCGGGGCGAGACAAATCTGACGGTCAGCGTCTGCCCGGCTCGCGCGCCGATTTTGTATTCGTGCGTCGTCATCCGGTCGGCGATTGTGCCTTTCATCGTCGCCGAAGACTTGCCGCGTGCAAAGCGCACACGCTTTTCGACGTTCGTTCCCTTTTGCGCGAAAGCGTCAAGCGAAGCGAAAAAGCCGAACGCAAAAAACGCCAGTAAACCGATTAAAAAATATTTCCCGAAATTTTTCATAATTCTCCTTTCAGACTAAATAATGACAATTCGCCGCCGGCAAAAATGAAAAACAAAAAGACGAATTTTAAATTTTAAATTCTGAATTCTGAATTATTTCGGAAATACTCCGGTTAATTCGCAAAACGTTATCCGGACTAATTTATAATTCATAATTTAGAATTTAGAATTCCCGCCGCTCGCTTCCCGAGCTTAAAATCTTCTGCGCTTCGCCGACCAGATACAGCGAGCCGGTGACGCAGGTTATTCCTTTGCCCGATAGAAAAGACGCGATTTCCAGCGCCTCTCTCACGGTCTGTGCCTCGTGCACGTTTTCCCGTTCAAAGCCCGCGGGCAAAAATTCCATTAATTCTCCGGTCTCCATCGAGCGCGGATTATCGGCTCTGGTAAAAACCAAAAATTCCGCGCGCGGAAAAAGAATTTTTGCGATTTCGGATAAATCCTTGTCGCGCATCGCGCCGAAAATCAGCGTAATCGGCTGCCTGATAAATTCGTCGAAATACTCAGCCAGAGCTTTTGCGCCCGCGGCGTTGTGCGCCCCGTCAAACAAAATGTTTTTATAAAATTCGAGCCGCCCTTTATGACGCGCGTTTTCCAGACCGGAAACAATGTCGGCGCGCCCGACCCGGAAGCCGAACTCGCGGAGCGTTTCGGCGATTTCTATCGCCGTCGCCGCGTTCGTCCATTGATGTTTTCCCCACAGGCTCAAGCCGATGTCAGGATAACGGTCGTTCCTTGAAATGAACGTGACCTTTCCGGTATTGAAAACGGCGTTTTGCGAATAATCCTCTACCGCAGGCTTTGACGCCGGTCTGACTTCGGGAAAAACTTCGACCGGCTCGATTTGCATTTCCCGGCATCTGCCCGAAATCACGCGCGCGGCTTCTTTTTTCTGCGGCGCGACGATGACTTTTCGCGTATTTTCGCGAATTATCGCCGCTTTTTCCGCCGCGATTTGCGCCAGCGTGCCGCCCAGAATTTTCTGGTGGTCATAGTCAATCGGCGTCAGCGCCGCGATTTCGGCGCTCGTCGCCGTAACCGAATCGAAACGCCCGCCCAAGCCGGTTTCCAGGATAGCCAATTCGATTTTCGCCTCGGCAAAAGCCGCGACGGCAATCGCCGTCACCTGCTCGAAAAAGGTCGGAACGCTTTCCAGCTCGCCTTTCGCGACCAGCTTTTCGGAAATTTCCCGGACGCGCGTCGCGCAGCGGGCAAAATCCTTTTCGCCGATTTCCGCGCCGTTGATTTTAATTCTTTCGGTAATCGAAACCAGATGCGGCGAGGTCGTCAAGCCGACCGCGATGCCCGCCGCGCGGCAAATCGCTTCTAAAAAGGCGCAGGTCGAGCCTTTGCCGTTCGTCCCGGCAATCTGGATTTTCAGGAAATTATTTTGCGGATTGCCGAGCGCGGCGAGCAGCTTTTCGGTCGAAGTCAAGCCGAGTTTCATCGCCAGAACTTCGTTGCCGAGAGAATAGAGATATTTGACGGATTCCTGAAAATTCAATTTCTTTGAAGCGGATTATATTTTTTCCTGATTCTTACCGCCGCGCGATTTTAAGATAATATCTTCGTTGTCGCGGATGAATCTCTCGCTTTGTTTGAAATCCTCGCGCACGTTCAGCGTCAGAAAATTTATCCATCCGGGCGTTTTTTCTTCCCTGATATAGGCGAACAAAGCCAGCGCGTAGCCCCAATCCATCTGCGTTAAATAACCGGTGCGGCTGTAGCCCCAGGAATCGAAGCTGTTTCTGAACTGAAAAGCCGTGTTCGCGCCGAAAACACCGAGTCCGAAAACGATTGTCGCCAAATCCGTCAGAGTCTCGTCGTTTTTTTTGATTCTTTCCTCGCCGAGCAATTTGACGTGCGCCAGCTCGTGCGCGAGCGTGGCTATCAACTGCTGCGCGTTGTTTAAGTGCTTTGTTTCCAGCCCGATGTGATATTTTCCGTCCGCTTGTTTGCCCCAGTAAAGCCCCGCCGAAAAGTCAGCGTTTTCAGCCGCCTGAAGAAAAATCCGGTCGTGAAACGCTCCGCCGGTTTTGATTTCCGTTTCCGCTTCCGTGTAGAAATCTATCTCGATGTCGTCAATGTTCAAATCCATCTGCGGCGCGATAACGTCGAGAATCTCGTATGCGTTTTCCTCGTCGCCGATGAACTCGAACGGAAAATCTTCCTCGCGCGGAAGCAGAACCCTTTTGCTTTTCACGTAATCCGCGCCGAAAATGCGCAGCAGCCGGTTGAATGATTTGTCAATCGCGAGCCGCCGCTCTTCCGTCACCGGACATTTACTGCTGCTGCTGCTGCTTCTGCTTCGACTGAAAAATCCGAACATAGATTCCAAATTATCCGGCGGCGGAAAAGTTTTCTTCCGGCTTGATTTCCGCGTTCATCATAAAATTCAGCAGGCGGATAATCGTCTCGCGCATCTGGCGGCGGTCGACGACCATATCGACCATTCCGTGTTCGAGCAGAAATTCGGCGCGCTGAAAGCCTTTCGGCAGCTTCTGGCGAATCGTCTGCTCGATGACGCGCGGTCCGGCAAAGCCGATGAGCGCTTTCGGCTCGGCGATGATGATGTCGCCGAGCATCGCGAAGCTCGCCGTGACGCCGCCGGTCGTCGGGTCGGTCAGAACCGAGATAAACGGCAGCCCAGCTTCGTCGAGCCGGGAAAGCGCGGCGGAGATTTTCGCCATCTGCATCAGCGATAAAGTGCCTTCCTGCATTCGCGCGCCGCCCGATGCGGAAAAAATTATCACCGCGCCGCGCGTTTTTATCGCGCGCTCAATCAGGCGCGTGATTTTTTCGCCGACCGCCGAGCCCATCGAGCCGCCGATAAAGCTCATATCCATCGCGCCCGCGTAAACCGGGTGACCGCCGACCGTGCCTCTGCCCGAAACGATGGCTTCCGGCAAGCCCGAAGCGGCTTTGGCGGCTTCGATGCGGTCTTTATACGGCTTGGTATCGACAAATCCGAGCGGGTCGGTCGAAGTCACGTCTTCGTCCAGCTTTTCATACTGCCCGTCGTCGAAAAGCTTTTCGAGCCGCTCGCGCGCGCCGAGCCGGAAATGATAACCGCATTCCTTGCAGACCTGCTCCGCGTCTTCCAGCTCGCCCTTGTAGAGCGCCGTTTCGCATTCCAGACATTTGACAAAGATTCCCTCGGTTTTTACCTTGCGGTCTCCTTCGGCGGGCTGTTCTTCCAGTTTCGGTTTTTTTCGACTAAACCAGGACATAATAAAATAATGCAAAATTCAAAATGCAAAGCGCAAAATGAATCCGAGACTTTTATTCTGCATTTTAATTTTCGGATTTTGCTTGCACAAGGTTATCACACGGCGAAACTTCTCAGAAAGCGGCGAGAGCCTTTATCGGCGATTTATAATTATGAAACGGGCGTTTTTTGTGTTAAATTCAGCCAGGTTCACAATATCTCAAGCGCGAGGCTCTACCGTTATGAAAAAAAGATTTGCATCTCTAATCGCTTTACTTCTCTGCTTATTTTCCGTCGAGGCTTTCGCCGCCACCAGAACCTGGGACGGCGGCGGCGCGGACGCCAACTGGCAGACGGCGGCAAACTGGGTCGGCGACGTCGCGCCCGCCGCCAACGACGACCTCGTTTTTCCGGCAAACGCTGCGCAGTTTGCGACCAACAACAATTTCTTTTTCTTTACCACTTTCAACTCGCTGACCTTTGAAGGCGGCACTTATATCGTCGATGGAAACCCGTTCACGCTGCGTGATTTGAACGTCAACGGCGGGACGCAGGCGATAAACACGGCGGTCACGGTCACGGGCGGCGCGCAGACATTTACCGCCGCGCAGACGGCTGTGATGACGATTGTGATTCTGAACGTCGGCGGCAATCCGCTGACGCTGGACGGCGCGGGCAGCTTCGGCATCGGGATTCTTTCCGGCTCGGGCGCGATTACGAAAACCGGCATCGGCGCGTCCCTGATTGCCGGTTCGAGCGGCTACAGCGGCGCGCTGAACATCAACGACGGGATTCTAGTCGTGGACGCGAACTTGCAGAACAGCGTCGTGACGATAAATTCCAGCTCGACGGGCGGCGTGTTCGGCATCAGCGGTCTGGGCGGCACGGGAACGGTCGGCGCGACGACCGTCACCAGCGGCGGAATCAGCGCCGGAACGCTCAGCAATCCGACCGGCATTCTGAACGTCAACGGCAGCCTGACTTTCTCGCCGAACGGAAATTTCGTGGCGAAAATCGGCGGCACGACGCCCGGCGCAAACGGTCACGACCAGTTGAACGTGACCGGAACGGTGACGTTAAATAACGCGCGGCTCGCGCCTTTGCCGTGGAATAATTTTCGCCCGGCACTCGGAGATTCGTTCGTGATTCTGCGCAACGACGGCATGGACGCCGTCAACGGAACGTTCCTGAACGCGCCGGAAGGCTCGGTTTTCGGCGGCGCGCTGAACACGGCGTTTCGCATCACGTATCGCGGCGGCGACGGCAACGACGTCGTCATCACGCGCATCAACAAAGCCCAGTTCGATTTCGACAACGACGGCAAATCCGACGTGTCGGTCTTTCGCCCGTCGAACGGAACGTGGTACGCGCTTTTGAGCGGCAGCGGCGCGTTGTTCGGTCAGCAGTTCGGCGCGAGCGCCGACCAGCCCGCGCCCGGCGATTTCGACGGCGACAATCGCACCGACACGGCGGTTTTCCGTCCTTCAAACGGCTACTGGTATATTTTGCGCAGCTTCGATTCGACCTTTAACGCCGTGCAGTTCGGCGCAGGCGGCGATTACGCCGTGCCGAACGATTTCGACGGCGACGGTCGCTCGGACGTTGCAGTCTTTCGCCCGTCTGACGGCGGCTGGTATCAGCTTCGCAGCCTCGGCAATCAATTCGTCGCGCAGCAGTTCGGCAACAACCAGGACAGACCGGCGCTGGGCGATTTCGACGGCGACGGCATCGGCGATTTGGCGGTTTTCCGCAATGACGGCAACTGGTATATCCTGCGCAGCTCCGACGGCGCATTCTACGGCTTGAATTTCGGTTTCGGCACGGACAAAATCGCGCCCGCCGATTACGACGGCGACGGCAGAACGGACATCGCCGTCTTTCGCGGCTCGAATAACCCTTCGGACGCCGATTTTTATTATCTGCAAAGCTCGGACGGCGGATTTCGCGCCGTGCCGTTCGGCGCGAGCGGCGACCTCCCGGTTTCGGCTGATTACGACGGCGACGGCAGAGCCGATTTGGGCGTTTTCCGCCCGAGCGAGAACGCGTGGTATCTGCTCAGAAGCCAAGCCGGATTCACCGGCGTAGTCTTCGGCGCGGCGGGCGACCAGCCCGTTCCGGCGGCTTTTAATCGCTAAATAATAAAACGGAAAGCGCGCGTTCACGCGCCGACCGCAAGTTTTCATCCGTAAAGTCCGCGACCGGCAGCGCGAAACCTGCGCTTCCAGTCGCGGACTTTACGCTTTCAGTCGCACGATTCGCGCCCGTAATCGCGCGTGCCGCGACTGGAAGCGCGCGTGCCGCGTCCGCCGGAAAAGTGTTCGCTTCAATTTAGTTCCGAGATTTTTTTCGCGTTAATAATTGCGCGCGGGCTTGCGCTTTTTGCCTTCCAAAAAAAATTTTCTTTCGCCTGATACTTTTTTGCATCCGCTTTTCGCTTTAGCCGGTAGAGAAAGATTTTTCCACAAGGGAGATACAAAATGACATACAGCAATTATCTTATTAAATTCGCAATTTTAGTCGCCTGTTTGATTTCTTCGACCGCCGCCGCTCACGCCGACGTTAAAATCAAGACGCGGCAGACCGTCAGCGGGCAGACTTCCGAAAATACGACCTACATCAAGGGCAAGCGCCAGCGCTCTGAGATGATGAACGGGAAAATGATCAGCATCACGCAGTGCGATTTGCGCCGCGACGTGCAGCTTATGCCGGAGGGCAAAGTTTATATGGTCAACCCGTTTGCCGACGGCACGACGCAGCAGGCGAATCAGACCGTCTCTCAGACGCAGACGACCACCAAGCTCGAAACCGGCGGCACGGTCACGACGACCTACACGACCAAGGACACCGGCGAGCGCAAGCAAATGTTCGGCTACACGGCGAAGCACCTGATTATCACGATGGAAACCGTCTCTTCGCCCGACGCCTGCACGAAAACCAACAGCAAGATGCAGATGGACGGCTGGTATATCGACGCCGCGTGGTATCTGGACTGCGACCGCGGCTACGCGAACGGCTACACGCCTAAAGGTCAGAAAGCGGGCTGCCAGGACAAATACGTGATGAAGCAGGTCGGCACGGCGAAGCGCGGCTATCCGGTTTGGGAAAAAATGACGATGTTTGACGAAAGCGGCAAGGAAATGATGTCCACGTTGAGCGAAGTCGTCGAGCTTTCGCAAGCCACGCTGGACGCGTCGCTGTTCGACATCCCGCAGGGCTATCGCGAAGTCAAGGATTCTTCGCAGCTGTATGCCAGTATGTATAACCAGTCGGGCAACAGCGGCGTCGGCAGCAGCGGCAGCGGCGACGATGACGACGACGATAACGTCAAGCCTTCAAATTCGGGTATGAGCCAGAACGTGAAGAATATGTCCACGAAACCGCAATCGAACGCATCAACCGGCAGCAGCACCACGACCGTCGGCGCGAAAAAAGAAGGCACCGTCCGCATCGGTATGGCGGGCGTCAAAACCGGCGCAGTCGGCGAAGGATTGAACGCTACCGAGCTTGCCGCAGCGATTCAGAACACGCTCGGCGAATATCTGAAAGGCACGAAGATTGAACTCGTTCCCATCGAAGCCAAGCTCCCGACGGCTATCGAAGCGGAAGCGAAGCAGAAGGAATGCGATTACGTTCTCCACGCGCAGGTTTCGCACAAAAAAGGCGGCGGCGGTTTCGGAATGTTCTCGAAAATCGCTCCGGCAATCGGAAACGTCGTCCCGGTCGCCAGCATGGGCAGCCGCGCCGGACAAATCGCCGGTCAGGTCGCCAACACGACGATTTACACGGCGGCTGACGCTGCCGGCAACGTCAAATCGAAAGACGAATTGACGCTCGAAATCAAGCTGAACGCCACCGGCGGCGCGGCGGCGCTCGCCAAACAATACAAGGCGAAAGCCAAATCCGACGGCGAAGACATCATTTCCCCGCTCGTCGAGCAGGCTGCGACCGCGATTGTGGAAACGGTCGGCAAATAAGTCCGCAAGGTGTTATTCATCATCAACCTCCTTGATGAGACGGTCTTCGCTCGACCGTCTCTTTTTTTTATTTAACCGGCGAAAACAAATGTCGGGCAGGCGCTTGGGCGTGACCCTACATTTATTGCCGCGTCATTTTATTTATTTCTTTGATACTTTTGGCGCGCGTTTTCCGCTATTCAGAGAGAGGAGTAATTTCTTCAATATTTATAAGCGAGAAAGCAATTATGTCTATCATACGAAAATTCATCTGTTATTCATTACTGATTTTATCCGTCTTTGCCGCCGTTCCGACTTTTGCGGGAGCAGCGGAAGACCGCGTGACGGTAGACCGGGACATCGTTTTCCGGCGCGGCGCGATTTCGGCTGCCGTGCGCGGCAGAATCGCGCGCGGCACGACGCATTTATATCGCGTTCGCGCCCGCCGCGGTCAGGAGATGGCGGTCGTCCTGAAAACGGGCGAGCAGACTTCGGCGACCGTTTTCGCGCCGACGATGGGCATCGTCGAAGGCGCGGACGGCATTCGCCAGACGCTGGTCGAGCTGCCCGAAACCGGCGAATACCTGATTCAAATCGGCACCGACGCCGCCGCCAATTACACGCTTGAAGTAACGATTAATTGAGATTAATTGAGAGAGGAAAGGAGAGTTACAAGACTATGACTACGCAAAATAACGTCGCCGCTGCTGTCGCGCCGCAGGAAATTCCGGCGGAAGCCGTTCTGGGACAAATCGTGATGGGCGCTTTTACGTCGCAAGCCGTCTATGTCGCGGCAAAGCTCGGCATCGCCGATTTGGTGAAGGACAATCCGCGCCCGGTCGCGGAATTAGCCGCCGAGACGAATACTAACGCCGCCGCGCTTTATCGCGTCCTGCGCGCGCTGTCGAGCATCGGCGTTTTCACCGAAACCGCGCCGAAAACTTTCGCGCTGACGCCGCTAGCCGAGCCGCTTTTGAGCGACCGCCCGGGCACTATGCGCGATATGGCAATCTGGATCGGCGAAGAGCCGCACTGGCGCGTTTACGGCGAGATGCTGCACAGCGTCCGCACGGGCGAAACCGCCTGGGGACGCGTTCACGGCGAAGAAGTTTTCCCCTACCTGTTTCAGACCGACCGCGCGCTCGGCGAAATTTTCAACCGCGCGATGACGAGCTTTTCGGCGACGGTCGCTCCGGCTATCGCGGCGGCTTACGATATGACTGGCGTCGAAAAGCTGGTCGACGTGGCTGGCGGTCACGGGCTTCTGCTTTCGGCGTTTCTGAAGGCGAACCCGGCTCTGAAAGGCGTTTTGTTCGATTTGCCGGAAGTCATCGAAGGCGCGGGCGCGCTGCTCGAAGCAGAAGGCGTCGCCGATAGAGTCGAAACCGCGACGGGCGACTTTTTCGCGAGCGTTCCAGCGGGCGCGGACGCCTATATGATGAAGCACATCATTCACGATTGGGACGACGCGCGCTCCGTCGCCATCCTGGAAAACATCCGCGCGGCGATGAACGAAAACGGCAGGGTTTTAATCGTCGAAATGGTCGTCAAAGAAGGAAACGAGCCGGATTTCAGCAAGATTATGGATTTGGAAATGCTCGTTTCGCCGGGCGGCGTCGAGCGCACGGCTGAAGAATACCGCGAGCTGCTGGCGAAAGCCGGATTCCGCCTGACGCGCATCATCCCGACCGCTTCGCCCTACAGCATCGTCGAAGGCGTGAAGGCTTAACTG
>JALZHR010000017.1 GCA_030860665.1 Acidobacteriota bacterium | reverse complement strand
AAGCCCAATCGCTCGCGCCGAAAGCGTCGGAAATCGAGCGCACCTACATCGAGGCTCTTTCAAAACGCTATTCCGCCGACCCGCAGGCTGACCAGAAAAAGCTGGCGCAGGATTATAAAACGGCGATGGGCGAACTGGTCAGAAAATACCCGGACGATTTGGACGCGGCGACGCTTTACGCCGAAAGTATGATGAATTTGCGCCCGTGGCAGCTGTGGAGCTTGGACGGAAAACCCGCCGAAGGCACTTTGGAAATCATCGCCGTGCTGGAAAGCGTTTTGCGGCGCAATCCGAATCACACGGGCGCGAATCATTATTACATTCACGCCGTCGAAGCCGGTCCGAATCCCGAGCGCGCGCTGGCGAGCGCGATGCGTCTCGGCTTACTCGCGCCGAACGCCGGGCATCTCGTCCATATGCCGTCGCACATCTACATTCGCACGGGCGACTACAACGAAGCGGCGAAATCGAATGCCGACGCGATTCAAGCCGACCGGCGATTTATGCGGAAAACCGGCGCGCAGGGCGTTTACACGATGATGTATTACAACCACAACATACATTTTCTGTCAGCCGCCAGCGCGATGAACGGGCAATTCGCCGAGGCGATAAAACAGGCGCGCGAGCTTGAGGCAAACGTCCGCCCGCACCTGAAAATGATGCCGATGCTCGAAATGTTTTCGCCGTATCCGCTGGTCACGCTCGTGCGTTTTCAGAAATGGGACGAGATTATGCGATACCCGCAGCCGGAAAGCGATATGCGCATCACGGGCGGCTTCCGGGATTTTGCGCGCGGGCTGGCGCTCGCCGCTAACGGCAAATTCGGCGAAGCCGAAAGGGAATTGACCGCGCTGCGCGAAAAAATAAAAATCATTCCGGCTGAAACCGGCTTCGGCAACGGCACGGCGCACGGCGTTTTAAAAGTCGCCGAAGATTTGCTCGCGGGCGAAATCGCCCTGGCGCGCGGCGAGCGGAAAACGGCGATTGGGCTTTTGCGCAAAGCCGTCGCGTCCGAAGACGTGGTTAATTACAACGAGCCGCCCGACTGGGATTTGCCCGTGCGCGAATGGCTCGGCAGGGCTTTATTAATCAGCGGCGAATACCCCGAAGCCGAAAAAGTTTACCGCGACGAGCTTGCCAAACATCCGCGCAACGGTCGCGCTTTGTTCGGTTTAGCGGAAGCTTTGCGCAAACAGGGAAAAACCGATTCGGCGCGGATAATCGAGCGCGAATTTGAAAAAGCGTGGGAAAAAGCGGACACGAAATTGAGCGTCGAAGATTTATATAAATCTTCTTCAAATAATCGCGCGCAGCAAACGTGGAAATTCGGCGAGGTCAAGCTGAAAACCGGGCTTCGTATGCACTACGCCGAACAGGGCGAAGCGGGCGGCGAGCCGGTCATCCTGATTCACGGCATCACGGATTCGTGGTTTTCGTGGAGCCGCGTGCTGCCTCTGCTCGATAAAAAATATCGCGTTTACGCGCTCGATTTGCGCGGTCACGGCGATTCCGACCGACCGGAAAAAGGCTACGCGATGAAGGATTTCGCCGCCGACATTGTCGCGTTTATGGATGCGATGGACATCGAAAAAGCGGCGGTCGTCGGGCATTCGATGGGAAGTTTCGTGGCGCTGCAAACCACGCTCGACGCGCCGGAAAGAGTCAGTAAGCTGCTGATTATGGGAACGGCGACGACCGCGCGCAACGAGGTCGCGCTCGATTTGCAGAAATCTTTTGCGGCTCTGAAAGACCCGATTGACGAGAAATTCGTTCGCGATTTTCAGATTTCGGCGAGTTCCGAAAGCGTGCCGAAAGAATTTATGGACGGCATCGTCAGGGAGAGTATGAAGCTGCCCGCACGCGTCTGGAAGGCGGCAATCGCGGGCGTCATAGCCGAAGACTACAAGCCCGGACTCGGCAAGATTAAAGTTCCGACCTTAATTATCTGGGGCGAAAACGAAAACATTTTCCTGCGCCCGGAACAGGACATTCTGAAGGCGAAAATCACGAATTCAACGCTGAAGACTTATCCGAAAACCGGACATTCGCCGCAGTGGGAACAGCCCGAAAATTTCGCGCGCGATTTGAACGAATTTCTGAACCGCCCGAATATTTAATAACGGAAAACGGAAAACGGAAAATGGAAAATGAATAGACGATTCTTCATTTTCCGTTTTCCGTTAATTTCACCTGTTCAAAACGTCGAACGCCTGCAGGCGGCTGCCGTCCGCCGAGTAGAGCAAGCCGGCGGTTTCGTCAGTCGTAAAACGCGCGTCCGGCTCGGAAACGAGAATAAAGCGCGCATTGCTGCCGGTGTGGACGTTGACGCCGACCAAGCCTTTTTTATCGAAAGGCTTCGGCAAATCCGTGTAGAAATACATATAGCTGCCGCGCAAATCGGCGAGGCGTTTGCGGCGCAGAAAATAATCGGAAAGACGTTCGACCTGACGCACCGGGTCGAGGCGTTCGAGCAGGCTCTCCTGAACGTCGGCGCGTGAAGGAGTAACGCGGTTAATCGCGCCGCCGATGATTTTCCCGCGCACGCTCGAAGCGGTCGGGATGTTGACCTGCAAGCCGCCCAGTCGGTTTAAAAGATTCGGCGAGCGCGAGGCGATTCCGAAAACGCTGATGCGGTTCGTCACGTAGTTTCGAGCGGAATTCGAGGCGAGCGTCGTCAAATCGAACGAGGAAAAACGCGACCGCAAGCCCGACCACCGAAGCGACAGAACCGAGCGCGCTAAACTCGCTCCGCGCGCGAGATTCAAAGCCGAAGTCGCCAGCCCGCCGTAGCGAAAATAAAGCGCGGCGGCGCGCAGCGCGATTCCCGCCACGATGCGAAAAACGCCGCGCGAAGGCGCTTTGTGCCGGACGCGCCAGACCTCGTTCGGATTCCGGTCTGCGGTCTCAGCCGCGGAGCCTGCTCTTCGGTCTTCGTTTATTGCCTGCATTTCATCGTTCGCCGTGAAACTTATCCGGCTGAATCGCGCCGCGTTTATATCCGACTGATTTTTAAATTCCGCGTTCCGCGTTCCGCGTTCCGCAATCGAAAACGCCGCAATCTCGTCGCGCCCGCCGACGACCGCCTCGCCGCGCTCGTTTATCAAAACGAACTGCGCGCGCTCGACCTCGTGTTCGAGAGCGGAAATCTTTCTGCCGTTTCGCGCGTCAATCGTGATTAAATCGTCTTTGTCGGCGACCAGAATCGTATTCGGGTCGGCGAAAACGAAATTCGTCAAGCCTTTGTCCGCGCCCTTGTAGCGCCAGACGGTTTTGCCGTTTCGCGTGTCGATTGCCGAGACGCCGAAGCTGCCTTTTTCTTCCGTTTCGCCGTCTTTGATGCGAGTAAACTGCCCGCCGGTTCTGACATATAAAACGTTTCCGAGCAGCGCCATCTCCGGCGTCACGCCCAAATCTTTGGCTTCCCATTCGACTTTTCCGCTTTGTCGATTTATCGCCCGCACCTTTCCTCTGCCGGACGTGTAGATGAAATTTTCATCGAAAACCGGGTCAGCTTCGGTCAGCGCCAGGCTGCCTTCGTTGATTTTAAAACGCTCGCGCTCGCCTTCACGCCCGGTGCGCGCGTCGTAGCTGGTCGCGCCTTCATAGAAAAGATAAAGCCTGCCGTCGAGCATCAGCGGCGGGCGATAATTGTCCAGCGTAAAGGGAACTTCGCCCAAGTTTTCGCCGAAGCGCGAGGGCATCATCTCAACGTCGGATTCGAGCTGTTTTTTCCAGAGTTCCTCGCCGTCCGAGAGGCGCAAAACGTGGATTTGCGGCGAGCGTTTGAGTTCTTCGCCGACCTTGCCGCGCGCTTTTTTGACGAGCACGACGGCGAGCAAATCCTGTTCCGGCTCGACCGCCAGCTGCATCACTTCGCCCTTGATTTTATCGCTGCGCCAGAGCGTCGCGCCGGACAACAAATCAATCGCCTCGACGCGCGATTTATCGCCTTCGTCCAAACTGAGCAAAATCAAATCGGTGCCGGGAACCGGCGTAATCGAAGTTTCGTCCAAGCCCCTGTGGCGCCGCTGCCAGAGCCTTTCGCCCGTCTGCCCGTCCAGCGCGAAAAGCGAATTTTCGCTGCCCGCCAGCACGATGCCGAAATCGGTCGTTTGATAAAACTGAACTTTGCCGTCGAGATTCGCCTGCCAGACCGGCTGCGCGCTCGCCGCGGGAAGCGCCGCGAAAAAGCACAAAAGACACAAAAGCAAAACCGAAACTTTCATACGTTTATTATCCACAAAAAACACGAAATTAGACAGAAATTTAGTCTCATTCCGTGTGATGCGTCCGGGTTGTAAAAAGTTTCTACGAGAAAAAGGAAGCGATTTCGGGGATGATTTTCATAAAAACCTAGTTAATCCGATATGCCCTGCCTTTCCACAAGACGACGATTGTTCCGCCTAAGTTTTCGGC
>JALZHR010000207.1 GCA_030860665.1 Acidobacteriota bacterium | reverse complement strand
GGCGGCGACATTCGCGTTCGCGTCCGTTTCGGGCGCGGCTTCCGGGTTCGGGTTAGCGTTTGTGTTGGCGTCCGGCGCGGTCGGCTCGGTGGCTGCGGGAGTCGGCGTCGTTCCCGTCGCTTGATTGCCGACGCGAATCATCCCGACAAAAGCGACGCTCGTCGAATCGGGCGACCAGACGACCGTATCCGGAAAATGAACCGCCAGCCCGTTGGGCGTGATTTTTCGCAAAAGTTTGCCGTCCGCCGAATACATATCCAGCCGAAATTCCGCCTGCATATCCTCGGTTTTGTGATAGACGGCTAAAACGCGATTTTTATCGGGCGAAACGAGCGTTTTATCCAGCACTTCCTGCGGGCGATTCGTGTCGAAATCGTTCTGGACGGATTGAACCCGCTCCTCGTTCGGCTGCGGCTGCGCGGCGGCGGACGGCGGCGGCACGTCAGGCTCGAACCGGAAATTCAGCTTCAAAGCCGGAACGTCGCGCAAGGTCGCCGGCGCAACCGTCGGCGATTGAAAAATGTTGCGCTGGCAAGCGGTCAGAAAAGCAAGGCTGAAAATAAAAAGAATTTTTGCAAAGTTTCGCATTTTCTCAAATAAGATTTAAACAGGAAGAAATAAAACGATGAACGCGCAGCGATGAACGCGAAATTGGCTATTCATCGCTGCGGCGCTCATCGCTCATCGTTTACTTCAAATCAGTTCCAAAATAGGCTTTATACAAAGCTCTCTGCGCGTCGGTCGGATTTTCGACGGCGACGATTTTATAATTCTGCGGCTTGGTCGCGCCGAGCGTGATTTCGATGTCGCGCAACGCGTCGAAGCGGAAAACCGTCAGCCGGATTTTATCGCCGACTTTTTTCTCGCCGAGATAAGTCTGCAAAAACTGCTGGCTGGCGCGATAGCCGTCGACGGCGATAATCTGGTCGTTCGTGTTCAAGCCCTGCTCGTAGGCGGGCGTGTCCGACGGAATCGAGGTGACGGTCAGGCGGTCGCCCTGCTGCGCGAGATTTGCGCCGAGATATGCCGCCGGGCGTCCGCCCGTCGTCACCTGCAAGCCGATGCCGTTTAAAATCGAGTTGTAGTCGATTTCCTCGCGCCCGCGCACGTATTTCGCGAAAAAGTCGTTCAGCGATTTGCCCGCCATCATCTCCGAGATTCGCTGGTAATCTTCGGGCGTGTAATTTTTGTCTTTCTTGTAAAATTCGTTATACAGGTGACGCATCACGTCGTCCAGAGATTTCGCGCCGTTCGACGCGGTGCGAATCTCGATGTCGAGCAGGAAATTGACGATTTCGCCCTTGTCGTAATACGAAATCTGGTTGTTGACGGCGTTTTCGTCCTGCCGGTAATACTTAATCCACGCGTCGAAGCTCGCTTCCTCGACGCTCGTCTGAAAACGTCCCGGGCGATTCTGTAAATTCTGAATCTGCGTGGCTTTCCCGGCGAGAAAATCCTTGTCCGTCATCAAACCGGCGCGCTGCACCAGCACGCTTTCGTAGTAAGCCGTGCCGCCTTCGGCGACCCAGAGCAGGCGCGTGTAATTTTCGTTGTTGTAATCGAACGGACCGAGCACGTCGGGGCGAATGCGCTTGACGTTCCACGCGTGAAAATGCTCGTGCGCGACCAGCGTCAGAAAATCCGTGTAGCGCGATTCGGGTTTAAAGCCGAATCTGTTCCATTGCAGCGCGGTCGAATTGAGATGCTCCAGCCCGCCGCCGCCGCGCAGGTTAAGGATAAAAAGATAATCGTTGTAGGGCAGCTCGCCGAAAATCTTCGCGCCTTCCTCGACGATTTTCGCCGAATCGCGGGCGATTTTCTGCAAATCGTAGTTTCCCTCGCCCGTCACGACCCAGCGGTGCGGCTTGCCGCGCACGTCGAAAGTCGTCTCGGCGAAATTGGAGATTTCAAACGGCGAATCGAAAAGAATGTCAAAATTTTCGGCGCGAAAAGTGTTTTCCTGACCTTCGACCTTCGCCAATCCGGTCGCCACTTTCCAGTTTCCGAACGGCACGATTCTCACGGTCGAAGGCGCGGCGAGACCGTTTTTCGGATACATCAAAAGCGCGGCGGGCGTGATAAACGCGTGCTCGTCGTTTAATTCGTTCGTGCGCACGGTCAGCTCGTTCGCGTAAACGCGATAAGTTACGACCACCTCGCCCGCGCCTTTCGAGTCAATCTGCCAGGTGTTTTTGTTCGTCTTCTGCCACGCCAGAGCGTTGCCGCTCGCGTCGCGCGCGGCGAAATCCTGCACGTGCCGCGCGTATTCGCGCACCAGATAACTGCCGGGCGTCCAGACGGGCATCTGAATCTCGGTTTTTTCCGGCAGTGACGGAGCAGATTTCAGACGCATCTCGACTTCCAGCAGATGCGTCCACGGCTTCGACATCGAAACCGTGAAATTGATTTCCGGCAGAACCGGCTTGGTTTGCGTCGGCGTGGTCGGGGTCGTTTTTTTCGGGTTGCTTCTCTTCGGCTGCGCGTTCGTTTCCTGATTCATAGAAAAAATAATGGCACAGATTAAAACTAAAATAATCTTCCCATCGGTTCGTAATCTCATTGCTTTGGCAAACTCCGTAATGATGTTATGTTTTAATCTTGTTATCTTACTACAAAACGGAAATCTGAGCAGTAAGTGTCGTAAATTTAAATTTTTAATGCGTCAGGATAATGGAAAAATCGACGAAACAGCGGAAAGCGAAAAGTTTTTTACCAAACCGCTGATTATTATTTTCGTGACGGTTTTTATCGACCTCGTCGGCTTCGGCATCGTTATTCCCGCGCTTCCCTATTACGTCGAGAGCGACGCGTTTCAGGCGACGCCTTTCGACATCGGGCTGCTTTTCGCCTCTTACAGCCTGATGCAGTTTATCTTCTCGCCTATCCTGGGCGGTCTTTCGGATAAATACGGGCGACGTCCGATTTTGTTTTTTTCGCTGATGGGTTCGGCGCTCGGCTATCTTTTTATCGGCTACGCCTTTGCGCTCTGGATGGTTTTCGCCGGGCGCATCATCGCCGGAATCACGGGCGGAAATCTTTCGACCGCGCAAGCCTACATCGCCGACGTGACGACACGCGAAAACCGCGCCAAAGGAATGGGACTTTTCGGCGCGACGTTCGGGCTGGGATTTATTTTCGGTCCGGCAATCGGCGGGATTTTGAGCCGTTACGGCATTCACGTGCCTTTCGTGTTCGCCGCCGTTTTGTCTTTCGTCAACGCGATTCTGCTTTATTTTATCCTGCCCGAAACCGTCAAAAAAGGCGCGGCGGCGGCGGCGGAAGAAAAAACCGGAAAACGCCGGAATCGGATAGTCGAGCTTTTTGAATCGCTGCGCGACGCGCGTTTCGGAACGCTGGCGGCGATTTACTTTTTTCTCATCACGGCGTTTTCGATAATGACTTACGCCTTTGTCCTTTACACGATTTTCCGCTTCGGCTACAGCGCCGAGCAGAACGGTTATATTTTCGCTTTTATCGGCTCTTTGTCGGTGATTTTTCAGGGCGGATTTTTTAACCGGATGGTGTGTAAATTCGGCGAAAATCCGCTGGTCATTATCGGCTGTCTGATGATGACGGCGGGTTTTTTCGTCATCCCGTATATCGCGCCGGATTTCGGCGGGCTGATCGGCTTGCTCTCGGTCGTCTCGCTGATGGCAATCGGAAACGCGATAGCCTCGCCCGCTTTGTCGAGCCTGACGTCGAAAATATCGAGCGAAAACGAGCAGGGCAAGGCGCTCGGCGTGATGCAGTCGGGCGCGAGTCTGGCGCGCGCCGTCGGTCCAGCCGTCGGCGGCGTTCTGCTCAACAATTCGCTGAATCAGGTAGATAACGCGACCATCCAGCGAACCTTCTGGACGGCGGCGGCGATTATGATTATCGCGGTTCTGATTGCGGTTTATTTCGCCAGAATGGAACAGATAAACTGATAACTGATAACTGATAGTTATTTTTCTTTCACTATCAGTTGTCAGTTCTCCTCCGGTTTTAAAACCGTTTCCAGCTTCCAGTTTTTGTCGGCAAATTCGTCACGCGATTTGATAATCAGCCAGTTTTTTTCCTGGTTCGACATTTTCAGAAGCGTGAATTCGCCTTTTAACTTTCCGCCGTAAAACGTAAAAATCAGTTTTCCCTTTCGCAGTTGTTCCGCCGCATCGCCCCGCGTTTCAAATTCGCCGTTGTCCCAGACGCGAACCTCGCCCGCGCCGTAAGAGCCTTCGCTGATTGTGCCTTCATAATCGATGTAGCCGATTGAATGGTCGGGCACGGCGACGGCTAGTCTTTTGTCTGCCGGGTTCATCGAGACGCCTTTCGGCACAGCCCAGGATTTTAAAACGCCGTCGATTTCCAGACGCAAATCGAAATGCAGACGCCGCGCGTGATGCTCGTGAATGACGAAGCGTTTTCGCATAAATCGATTTTAATATAAAATGTCACCGTCTTCATACGTGTTATATCGCCGCCGGAAGAATTTTATTTATGCCCAGTTTACAAGCACGCTTACTGAACGCCGCCAACCGCCTTCTTACCCGGCGGCGATACGGGATGGACGCATACGCTCTGGCGAAACGGGCGCGCCGCACCTGGGGCAGCCCGCGCCCTCTGCAATGGCTTCATTCGCGCGGGCTGATTGTAAAACCCGTCGATGAAGACGGCGTTCGCGGCGAATGGCTCGAAACCGTAAACGCCGAACGACAGCAGCAGCAGCAGCAGCAGCGCACGATTTTCTACATTCACGGCGGCGGCTTCGTTTCCTGTTCCGACCGTACGCATCGCCCGATTACGGCGGCGCTCGCGCGCGGAACCGGTTTTCGCGTTTTCAGCCTGAAATACCGGCTCGCGCCCGAAGACCGTTTTCCGGCGGCGACCGACGACGTGTTCGCCGCGTATCAATGGCTGCTGCTGCGGCAAAACATCGAGCCGTCAAAAATCGCCGTGGCGGGCGATTCGGCGGGCGGCTGCCTGACGCTCTCTCTGCTGCTGCGCCTGCGCGATGCGAAATTGCCGCTTCCGGCTTGCGCCGTATGTTTTTCGCCGTGGGCTGATTTGGCGGGAACGGGCGAATCCGTCCGCGCCAACGCCGCGCGCGACGATATGTTCTACCCGGAAAACATACCGGAATTTGCCAACGCTTATCTGGACAAAACGACGACGGCGACGGACAATCCGTATGCGTCGCCGGTTTTCGGCGATTTTCAGGGCTTGCCGCCGCTGCTTTTTCACGTCGGTTCGACCGAAATTCTACTGGACGACTCGCGGCGAATTCATCAGAAAATACAGGCGAGCGGCGGGGCGAGCGAGCTGGAGATTTACGAAGACCTTTTTCACTGCTGGCAGATGGCGGTCGGTTTCGTGCCCGAAGCGCGCGACTCGCTCGCGAAAGCGGCGGCTTTTATTCGCCGTCACGTTTGAGAAATTCAAATATTGAAGAAAAATTCCGATTTATAAAAGGAGCGATTTTATGAAAAGAGTCACGGGCATCGGCGGCATATTTTTTAAGGCGCAAAATCCGAAAGAGCTTGCCGCGTGGTATGAAAAACATCTCGGCATCGATTTCGGCGGCAAAATTTACACGGATTTTCAGTTCCAGCCGCAGGAGAAAGGCTCGCAGGCTTTTTCGTTTTTCCCGGCTGACACGAAATATTTCGAGCCTTCCCAAAAGGAATTTATGATAAATCTGCGCGTGGAAAACCTGTTTGAATTACTGGAAGCGCTGCGCGCCGAAGGCGTGCACATTTCTGAGGAGCCTCAAGACACCGATTACGGGAAATTCGGCTGGATTCTCGACCCGGAAGGCAACAAAATCGAGCTTTGGGAGCCGGTGGAATAAAGGCGAAGGGCGAAAGGCGAAATGAAGGAATAAGATAATCTTTCCTTCCTGCTCTTTGCTTTGCGGACGCTTTTTATCGCGGCGCGCTCTCACAGGCTCGCTCGCTTCGGCTTTCATTTTTCCGGCTGGCAATTAAGAGCGCCGCGGCTGATTGTCGAATTTTATTTAATTTTCCGGTTTGAAGACTGTCGAATTCATTTTTAAAATTGCCTAGATGATATATTCGGACAAAAATTTATCGCAGAAACTCGAACGCGCCGAGGCGCGCAGCAACGCCGATTTTGTCGAGGCGCGGGCGAGGATGTTTCCCGAAAGCGGCGCGGAATGGATTGAAGTCGGCGGCGCTTACGCGATGTTCGACGGCGTCGAATCGCCGCTGACGCAGACTTTCGGGCTTGGCGTTTTCGATGAAATAACCGACGCCGAGATGGAGCGGCTGGAGGAATTTTTCAGAAAGCACGACGCGCCCGTTTTTCACGAGGTCAGCCCGCTCGCCGGACTCGCGCTCGTGGAATTACTGAACCGGCGCGGCTATCAGCCGATAGAATTATCGAGCATTTTGTATCAGCCGCTCGAAGGTGAAATCACAACCGCTCTGCCCGTCAACCCGCAGATAAAAACGCGCGTCATCGAAAAGGGCGAAGAAGAGCTTTGGGCGCGCGTTTCGGCGAACGGCTGGGCGACCGAAGGCGAAGGACTTTCGGAATTTATGTTTCAGTTCGGTCGAATCAACACGGCGACCGAGGGCGGAGTGCCGTTTCTCGCCGAATTGTCGGGCGAGCCGATTTCAGCCGGGATGCTTTACGTTTACGACGACGTCGCGCTGCTGGCTGGCGCGAGCACCATTCCCGAAGGGCGCCGGAAAGGCGCGCAAAACGCCCTGCTCGACGCGCGCCTGCGCTTTGCCGCGTCGAAAGGCTGCACAATCGCGATGATGGGCGCGATGCCCGGCAGCCAGTCGCAACGCAACGCGGAAAAAAACGGCTTCCGAATCGCTTACACGCGCAC
>JALZHR010000188.1 GCA_030860665.1 Acidobacteriota bacterium | reverse complement strand
ATACTGCTTGATGCGCTGGTGATTATTCCAGACGTTGTTCGGTATCATCGGCGACGGCGAAGCGTAAAACCAGACCGAAGGCACGTTGTCCCAGCGCGCCATCCAAATCGCGTCCATACGGCTCGGCTCGGGAATATTCAGCCAGTCGCCGACGGCGTTGGTCGGCGAGCCGTAAACGCCCGAAATGTAGCCCTGCTCTTTCAGGCGGTCAGTCCAGCCTTTCAGAAACGCCTTGACCGGCGTCGAGCAAGCGCCCGTGCCGCTCAAATCGTCGTAGCGCTCCATATCGTAATAAAGAATCGTGCCCTGCGTCAGCCCCAGATTATTGGCGTCGGTGATGGCGATGTCGGCTTCGCCGCGTCCCTGCGTTTCGGCGACCGCCGGGTCGGAGCTGTGTTTCTGGCAGCTCGTGCAGACCGAGCACGGCGCCTGATAACCGACGATGGTCGGAATCAAGCCCCAACCCATCGCCGAAACCTGATTGACCCACGAAGCCGTCAGCTGCGGCTGCGAGCAGCCGCGATTTCTGCCGCTGATGTAGATGTTCGCGTCGTAAAACGGCGACGTATTCCACCACGTCTGCATCTGCGCGGCGGTCGCGGCGGTGCATTTATCGAAACCGCGATTAAGGCTGATTCTGGTCGAGCCGTTCGGCGGCGCGACAAAAACGGAATTCTGCGCCTGCAGGCGCGCGTTTTCCTTTTCGATGCGGGCGAGTTCTTTAACCTGCGGCGGCGTGACTTCCTTTTCGCCGTTGTAGATTTTCGTTTCCTGCACGCAGGCGGTTTTGAAACCCTCGCAATTTCCGTTTGATTTCAGTGACCAGTTTCCCGAAGTTTTTTCGACTGCCTCGTCATTGCCGCGAAATTCGATTGTGCGGCTTTGAAATTCCCAATCCCGCCCGCCGTTTGAGGATTCATAAACAAGCGTCCCGACAAAATTAGAGCTGGTTTGCGTGCGCAGGGAAAGAATTAAATTTTCGGCGTCGTAAATCCCGAGCCCGATTTCGTCAAAATTAATTTCCGACAAATCCTCAGCCCGCAGGTTGGCGGTCACAAGCGTCCAATTATTTCCGCCGTCCCTGGTATGAGCGACCGTCAGGCGCGCGTTTTGCGAGTCGCCTAAAATTAATAAGCCGTTCATTTCATTTTCAAAGGCGGCGGCGCTGATTTTTTCGCCGGGCGCGAGCGGCGGGAGAATGATTTCGCGCCACGTCTCGCCGTTGTCGTCAGTGCGGAAAAGCGCGTCGCCTGTGTATGCAATGCCGGATTTCTCGCCGAAAAGCTGAAAGTTTTTGATTTGCGCGCCGCGCGCGGCTCGATTTTCCTGCGGCGGCTTTTGAAGCGTGACCGCTGTTTCCGGCTTGCTAAAGAGGTTTTCCGCCTGCGTCTTCTGCGTCGTCGGCAGCAGCAGCAGAGACAGACCGAAAACGGTCATTAAAGTAATAATCAGCGACAATGCAAAGGCAACTTTTTTCATAATGTTTTGTTTCGCGGCTTGAGATTCGGAAAGCTTATAAATAGTAAAAAAAGTATAAACGACATAAATGAAAATTTGAAGTTTTTGCTGCAACTTTTTCCTTTATTCAGGCGTCAATAGCTCAATTCGTAATTTAGTTCGCAGAAAAACCGTCGATTTGAACGGTTTGAGCGATTTTGGTAAACTTGACTTTTTTGTAAGTCTGGTCTATTTTTATGTGACAATGTTTGGGGTGTCATCAAGCACTGAGGCTTCGGACATTAATATAACAAGCGAGAAAGGGAGGGAAATTATGGCACGAACGGAGTTATCTGCATCTACGAATCGTCCGCCGATACATCATCGGATTATGGCGAATTTACAGGTCCAGGCGAGTTGGATTGACAAAGTGACCGGAAAGACGGTCCTGGTCGAGGGCTTAACGGAGAATATCGGCGAAACCAGTGCTTTGGTGAACCTGAACACCCTGCCGCCGGTCGGAAGTGAAGTAAATCTTCGCATAATTGACGAAGACAAAACTTTAATCGAAGTACCGACGGAAGTAATCAGGGTTGAACGCGACCCAAGCAAACCGCTAGCCGCGCTATCTATTGCCGAAAACTTGAAAAAGTGGAAAACGACTGTGATGACCGCCGCTCAGGAATGGGTCACTCGTCAATGGAAACTTAACTACGAAGAAGAATGGGTCAACTAGCTTTTTAGGCTTCATTTCTTATTCATAATTAAAACGGGGAAGTTATTCAAAAAATAACTTCCCCGTTTCCCATTTGCGGCGATTTTATTTCAGATTCGGATTGGTCGATTCTCTGTAAATTTATGTAAATCCCCGCCTGCCGCTTTCCGGCGGCAAACTGAAAAACCGTATAGCGCATCTTTTTAAAGTAATGAATAAAATCATCTCTCTGGTCGCATTTATCCTGGTTTCATCCGCTTTTGCCTTTGCGCAAATGACGCCGCTTCCGCCGCCGCCGCAGCAGCAGCAAAAACCTCTGACGCAGGCGGAATACGTCAGACTGCTCTACGATTTGGAAAAAAATCCGAAAAAGCGCGACGAGGTTGTCGAAACGGTCAGAAAGCGCGGAATCGGTTTCGCCGTCACGGACGGAATCCGAGGCTTGACCGTCACCAAAAGCCGCAACGACGCCGAGCTTAAGCGCGCGCTGGAAGAAGCCTCGCGGCGGCGCGAAAACCCGACCGCTTCGCAATTGCCGTCGGAAAAGGAAAGCGCCGAAGTTTTAGCCAAATCGCGCGAGGCGACCTTAGCGGCGGTTGACGAAATGCCGGATTTCGTCGTCAAACAGATGATTCAGCGTTCCGAGGCTTTTGCCGGAACGAGCAATTTCAGAAATCTCGACCGCCTGATTGTCGCCGTCAGCTATCGCTCGGAGGGCAGAGAAGAATACAGAATCCTGAGCCTGAACGGCGTCGTGCAGGATAATGCGAAACCGAAGGGAACTTATTCGGAAGTCGGCGGCACCAGCTCGACCGGCGAATTCGTGACGGTTCTGGCGACGATTTTTAAATCTGAAAGTGAAGCGAAATTTGAGGTTATCGACACGGATTTGATTCGCGGGCGACGCACCATTGTTTACGGCTTCGAGATTGCCAGAGACAAAGCCAAACAGCAAATCACGACGGCTGGCAGCTTTAACGGCTCGACCTTGAGCGGGATGAAAGGGAAAATCTGGATTGACCGCGAGAATTTTCGCGTCCTGCGCGTCGAGAGCATCGCGACCGAGATTCCGGACGATTTCCCGATTCGAGCAGCCAGCCGGGTGATTGATTACGATTGGGTGACGATTTCCGATACGAAATTTCTGCTGCCGCTGCTGTCGGACGTGCGCCTGACGTTTCGCGAAAACCGCCAGCTTTACGAGACGCGCAACCTGATTCGCTTCAAGGAATATCAGAAATTCGGCTCGGACGTGAAAATTCTGGACGACGAGGAAGAAGCTCCGGCGGAAGAAAAACCGTAATCATTTAACATTCAACATTTAACATTTATCAGGTCTTGAATGATAAATGTTGAATGTTAAATGTTAAATGTTAAATGTCCGGGGTTATTTGAGAAAATCGTAACCGAAATAAGTCGCGGCTATCAGCAGGGCGAGCCAGACCAAGCCCTTGATAAAGAAAAATAGAAAACCGGCGACGCCGAAGCGTTTCAGCCATTTATTAAAAGGATTTGCTTTTTTTTCCGTCTCCTGCGTTATCATCATCATAAAAATAACTTTTTTGCACGGATTTTTCAAACAGCTTATTTCCGCTGCGTGCCCGGCTGAATTATGAAAAAACATTTTTGGAGATTTACGGTCGCTGTTTTTTGTTTTATTCTTTTTTCGTCCCTGAGCCGGGCGCAGCAGCAGCAGCAGCAGAACGCGCCGCCGCCGGAACAAAACAAACGTGAGGCTGATTTGGTCGAACTCGTCAAACTCGATAAAACGATAAAACTCGATATTCGCTACGCCCGCACCGACAATTTCGTCGGCAAAGTCGTTTATACCGAAGCGCGCGCCTTTCTCCAGCGTCCAGCCGCCGAAGCTCTCGTGCGAGTCCACAAAAAGCTGAAAAAACAAAATCTCGGCTTGGTCATTTTCGACGGTTATCGCCCGTGGTCGGTGACGAAAATTTTCTGGGAAGTGACGCCCGAGGACAAGCGAAAATTCGTGGCGAATCCGAAAAACGGCTCGAAACACAATCGCGGCTGCGCCGTCGATTTGAGCCTCTACGACCGGAAAACCGGAAAGCTCGTCGAAATGCCTTCGGATTTCGACGAATTTACCGAGCGCGCCTCGCCCGATTACCAGGGCGGCACGGAAAGCGCGAGAGCCAACCGCGATTTGCTCCGCAGCCTGATGGAAGCCGAGGGCTTTACCGTCAACGCCAACGAATGGTGGCATTTCGATTACAGGGATTGGCAGGAATACGCGATTTACGACATCCCGTTTTCGGAAATAACCGGCGAAAAGAAAGGCAAAAAAAAGTAATCTTTTACTCCCAACATTAAAAAAATCAGCTATGTTATAACCATTTTGCTCAACTTGAGCAAAAGGAAAAAATATAATGTTTGAAAAAAATGAAAAGTCTGAATATCTTCTAAAAGAAATTGAAGAAGGTAATGTTTTAGTTGATGAAAACCAAAAAGTAGCAAGAATAATTTCCCGAATGGATAAGGCTTTAACGGAAGCACGATGGGGTAATTACTTTGTAATACCTTTTGAATTTAAACGCAGTTTAGGTTTAAAAGCTGAATTAGAAAATTTAGGCTATTTTGTGGTTTAACTTTAGAGAGAAAGGGCGAGATTAAAAACCTCGCCCTTTCGTTTTGAGTTAGTGAATTAAACTTACTCAATTTTAATCGGATTGCCGTCCGGGTCGAGATATGAAATCGTCTTGCCCCAGACTTCGATTTCTCTGAGCCGCGGCTCAATCACGCTTCTGTCGCCGACGATGACAATCGCCATTTTGTCGGGCGTCAGATATTTATTCGCCACGCGATTGATGTCTTCGAGCGTGACGGCGTTGACTTTCGAGAAGAAATCGTTGAAATACGTATCCGGCAAATCGTATGTGACCAGCGCGCCGAGCTGGTTGGCGATTTGCCCGTTGGTTTCAAAACCCTGCGGCATACCGCGAATCAGGCTCTGCTTGCTGGTTTCGAGCTCCTCGCGCGTGACCGGACGCTCGCCCCGAATGCCGTTAAGCTCCTTCATAAACTCGACGACCGATTCCTTCGTGACGGCGGTCTGGACGCCAGCCGAAGCGGTGAAAGGTCCCGCGCCGCGCCGGAAGCCGAAGCCGCTGCCCGCGCCGTAGGTGTAGCCTTTGTCCTCGCGCAGATTCATATTCAAGCGCGACGAGAAAGAGCCGCCGAGCATATCGTTCATCACGAGCAAAGCGTAATAATCCGGATTATCGCGCGGAACGCCCACCTGACCGATGGAGATAATCGACTGCGCCGCGCCCGGTTTGTCCACAACATAAATGCCCGGCTTGTCAAAGGCAGCCGCTTCCGGCACTTTCGACGCCGGAACTTCACCCGGTTTCCAATTGGCAAAAGCCGTTTCCAGTCTGGGCTTGACCGTGTCCATCGTCGCGTCGCCGACGACAATCAGGACAGCATTGTTCGGGCGATAATAGGTTCTGTAAAAATTCTCCAAATCCGATTGCTTGAAGGAGCGAATCGAGACTTCGTCGCCGCCCAGCGAATTGCCGTAGGGATGATTTCTGCCGTAGAGCAAAGCGTTGTAGACGACGCCGGCAATCGCGTTCGGATTATCGCGGCGCTGCTGCAAAGCGAACAGCGAGCGGCGGCGCAGCGTATCGAGTTCTTTTTCGGGAAACGTCGGATTGACAATCACGTCCGCGTAAATATCCAGCGCCTTGTCGAGATTTTTCGTCAGTGTCTGCATCGAGACGTTCGCCGCGTCCCAGCTCGAACCCGTTCCCAGATTCGCGCCGATGTCCGACAATTGATTGGAAATATCGACCGCCGAGCGGGTTTTCGTGCCGCTGTTCAGAAGGCTCGCCGTAAACGAAGCCAAACCGGCTTTTCCGCTCGGGTCGGTCGTTCCGCCGGATTTGAAAACCATATTCATCGAGACAATCGGCAGCTCCGGCTGGCGCACGAGCCAGACTTCCAAGCCGTTCGATAATCTCTGTTTTTCAATCGCGGGCAGCTTGAATTTCGCCTCGGGACCCGGTTTCGGCAGATTCTTCGTCTGGTCAGCCTGCTGCGGATTGGCGGCTTTCGACGATTTTGAAGTCGGCGTGTTCGCCGCGTTGTTCGCCTGCTGCGTCGTCGCGGTTTTCTCTTTGCGCGGAACGAAATTCATCACCAGGTGATTCGCTTTCAGATAAGTGTTGGCGACGCGCACGACGTCGGCGGGCGTCACTTTGCGATACTCGTCGAGCTGCTGCTGGAAGCGGTCGGGATTGTTGTAGAAGACGGCGTTGCTGTTCATCGCGTCAGCCTTGCCGAGCACGGTTTGCAGCCCGAAAATAGTCTGCGATTCGATGCGGTTGACGGCGCGCGCGACTTCTTCAGCCGTCGGCGGCTCTTTCTTGATGCGCTCGATTTCGATATTGATTTGTTCCTCGATCGGCGCAAGGAATTTGCCCGGATTCGCGCGCATTTCGTCGGCGTCTTTCGGTCCGTTCGGGCGCGCCGTCGCCGTTATCTGAAACGTTCCGGCAAGCTCGCGGGTCGGATGCGAGGTGAAGACGTCCTGCACGATTTGACGGTCGTAAACCAGCTTGCTTTGCAGGCGCGAGCCGCGTCCGCCCGAGAGAATCGAGCTTAAAATATCGAGCGCCGGTTCGTCCGGGTGCCCCTGACGAACGGTGTGCCAGACCATATAAACGCGCGGCGACTGGACGGCGTCTTCAAATTCGCGGCGAATAATGCCGTCCATCGTCGGCTGCTGCGGTTCGGGGCGCGGGATGACGCCGCCTTTTTTAATCGGACCGAAATATTTCTGCACCCAAGCGCGCGCCTGTTTCGGGTTGAAGTCTCCGGCGATGACAAGGGACGCGTTGTTCGGGACGTAATACTGGCGGAAAAACGCCTTGACGTCTTCCTGCGAAGCGGCGCTCAAATCTTCGAGCGAGCCGATGGTCGTCCAGTTATACGGGTGCCCTTTCGGATAGATAATGTCCATTATCTTTTCGCCCGCCGTTCCGTAGGGCTGATTGTCGTAACGCTGGCGACGCTCGTTTTTCACCACGTCGCGCTGGTTGTCGAGCTTTTCCTGCGTCATCGCTTCGAGCAGGTTGCCCATCCGGTCGGCTTCGAGAAACAGCGCCAGCTCCAGAAAATTCGACGGCACGACTTCGTAATAATTCGTGCGGTCGGTGTTGGTCGAGCCGTTGACGTTCGCGCCCGCCGCGTCGAGCGGTTTGAAATAGTCCGAGTTCCAGTTTTTCGAGCCTTGAAACATCATATGCTCGAAAAGGTGCGCAAAACCCGTCTTGCCGACGGTCTCGTTTTTCGAGCCGACGTGATACCAGACGTTGACGGCGACGATCGGCGTCGAGCGGTCTTCGTGCAGAATCACGCGCAGCCCGTTTTTCAAACGAAACTCGGTGTAATTAACCGGCGGCAGCTTACCGCTGTTATTGCCGCCGGTGCTGTTGCTGCTATTGGTGCTGCTTCTGCGCTGTGCTGAAACCATCATTGCCATAAACGAAACCAGGACGAGCAAAGAAACGAGAAATTTTATAGCTTTCATCGCAAACTCCTTTTTCAAAATTTCGACACCGCGTCGCAGTGGGAAATAAGGCAAAAGCAAAAGTAAAAAGTAAAATTGTCCTGTCTCGCCCTTTTACCTTTTACTTTTTACTTCTAATTCTCTGTGACTTCGGAGTCTTATGATTTAATTTTACTAAAAGCCGTTCCAAAAAGCACTAGCCCGCAGCCGCCCGCAACTCATTTGCGGTCGTCCGCGAGTCATTCGCAGTCGTTCGCAGGTCATTTAGGAGATTGTCCGCAACTCATCTGCGGACGGCTGCGAGCCGCTCGTCGAGGACGGCAAGCGGCTCGCGGGCGGCGGCGTTTTTATTTCTGAGACAGCTTCTGATTTGATAGACGTAAGG
>JALZHR010000169.1 GCA_030860665.1 Acidobacteriota bacterium | reverse complement strand
CGCTGGGCGATGGTCGGAATGGGTTCGGTCGTGACGAAATCCGTGCCCGATTTCCATCTGGTTCTGGGCAGTCCGGCGCGGTCAATCGGGGCGGTCTGCAAATGCGGACAGCTTTTTCATAAATTTTCAGCAGAAGAACAGAAAGAGAAATTTGAAGCAAAATGTTTAGACTGTGGATTAAAGTATGATATAAGAGGTAAAACTGTTTGTGAGAAAAACTAAAGATGCCCGAAAAAGAAGCTAATCTTGGAAACCCCAAAATTGCCGACAGCACTGAGAATCAATATCCGGCAGTTCCGACGGCATATGATTTAGCAGTAAAATCATATGAGTTTGGCGAAAGAAGATTTCAAGCCGTTGAAAATAGGAACGAAAAAATTCTTGGATTTACTGTTACTGTAAATGTTGCTTTAATAGTTTTTCTTAGCAGTTCAAACTCTTCAAATCTGAATCTTCAATCCGTTTTTTTTATAATTGCGTTTCTTTCAGGAATTGTATCTCTAATTTTGGGCGTTCTGGCTATGTTTACCGGAAGAGTTGGAACTGTTGATATTACGGTGATTTATGAGCGTTGGCTGCATCTGAAAGAAAATGATTTCAAAACGGAATTTATCATTCAGGCAGCCGACGATTTCAAAAAGACATTTAAAAATATAGAAGGAAAATCTCAACTCGCAAGCCTAAGCGCAGGCTTTTTCCTTTTAGAAGCATTACTTCTTATAATCTGGTTACTTTTAAATCGACCTATTCAGAAGTAGTTTTAGTATTAGAGTTATTTCTTTCCGAAAATACTTCTTTTATTGCTCTAAAATTAACTTCCGACTTCATCGCTCTCCACTCATGAGCCTCTGCCGGTAACTGAGGTCGGGGTGGCGGCGGAGTAGATTGAGTTGAGTTACTGGAACTCGCGCCTGATTGTTGATTTTGATTATTAGCTGTTTGCGTTTGAGGGTTGTCATTTTTTTTGTCGTTCATACTGCACCTCTGACACAATTATATTACAAGCTCAAGTTGTGATGCAAAAAGAAAAAGTTGCTATCGTAGGAAGCGGTTTTCTCGGCTTGACGCTCGCTCTGCGTCTTGCGGAAACGGGCGCGAAAGTGACGGTTTTTGAATCCGCTTCGGAAATCGGCGGTTTGGCGGGCGCGTGGCAAATCGGCGACGTCGTCTGGGACAAGCATTATCACGTCACGCTTTTATCGGATTCTTATACGCGAAAAATCGTCTCGGAACTCGGCTTGGAAAATGAGTTTAACTGGGTCGAAACGAAAACCGGATTTTATACCGGCGGCAGGCTCGTCTCGATGTCGAACGCCGTGGAGTTTCTCAAATTCCCGCCGCTCAATTTAACAGGCAAATTCCGTCTGGGCGCGACGATTTTCTGCGCTTCGCGCGTGAAAGACTGGAAACGGCTGGAAAAAATTCCGGTCGAAGAATGGCTGACAAGGCTCTCCGGCAGGCGAACGTTTGAAAAAATCTGGAAGCCGCTTTTGAAAGCGAAGCTCGGCGAAGCCTACCGCGAAACTTCCGCCGCCTTTATCTGGGCGACGATTCAAAGACTGTATGCGGCGCGAAATTCCGGCTTGAAAAAGGAAATGTTCGGCTACGTGCGCGGCGGCTACGCGCGCGTTCTCGAAAGATTCGGCGAAGTCCTGCGCGAAAAAGGCGTGCGGATTCATTTGAATTCACGCGTCGAAAAGATTGAAAAACTCGAAGACGGTAAAGTAAGAATTTTTGCCGCACGGCGCACGGAGAAATTCAGAGAGAAAATAAAGATAAATTCCCTTCAGAATCTTTCCGAAATCTCTGTTCTCGCCGCGCCGCCCGTGGCTGACGATTCCGCGTTTGAATTCGATTCCGTAATCCTGACCTGCCCGGCAAGCGTCGCAGCGAAAATCTGCCCGCAGTTGACGGAAAGCGAAAAGACGAAGCTCGAAAACGTCAAATATCAGGGCATCGTCTGCGCCTCGCTGCTCTCGAAAAATTCGCTTTCCGACTTCTACGTGACGAATATCACGGACGAGACGCCCTTTACCGGAATTATCGAGATGTCGGCGCTCGCGGATAAACGCGAATTCGGCGGAAATGCACTGGTTTATTTGCCGAAATACGTCGCGCCGACCGACGAATTATTTGAAAAATCGGACGCCGAAATCGAAGAAATATTTTTAACGGCGCTCGAAAAAATGTATGCTCATTTTCAGCGCAAAGACGTTCTGGCTTTCAAAGTCTCGCGCGTCAGGCAGGTTTTTCCGATTCCGACCTTGAATTATTCGGAAAATCTGCCGCCCGCGAAAACGTCGCTCGAAAACGTTTTCGTGATTAACTCGGCGCACATCGTCAACGGGACTTTGAACGTCAACGAAACCGTCCAGCTTGCCGAGAAATTTTTTGAAGAAAATTTCAAACGGGACGGATAAAGGGAAATGCGGAATGCGGGACGCGGAATGCGAAATAAATAATTCATCGTTCATCGTTCCGCGTTCATCGTTGGTTTGAATTTTATTTATCAGCTATGAAACCGATTGCAAGCCTTTCGCTCGACCTCGACAATAAATGGTCTTATATGAAAACGCACGGCGACGCGGGCTGGGAAACGCTGCCGTCGTATCTGGACGCGTGCGTGCCGCGCGTTCTGCGTTTTCTGCGGGAAAGAAATCTGAATATAACGTTTTTTATTGTCGGGCAGGACGCCGCGCTGGATAAAAACTTGGAAGCCGTCGCGCGGATTTCCGCGGAAAATCACGAAATCGGCAACCATAGCTTTCGCCACGAGCCGTGGCTGCATCTTTACACGAAACAGGAATTGATTGACGAATTCGAGCGGACGGAAACCGCGCTGGAAAAAGCGACCGGGCGAACGCCGAAAGGCTTTCGCGGTCCCGGCTACAGCTTAAGCCCGACGGTTCTGGAAGTTTTAGCCGAGCGCGGCTACGAATACGACTGCTCGACACTGCCGACCTACATCGCGCCGCTCGCGCGTGCTTATTATTTTTTTAAATCGCCGGAAATGTCAGACGAGGAACGCGAGAAACGCAAAAAACTTTTCGGGAAATTCTCCGACGGTTTTCAATCGCTGAAACCTTATCGCTGGCAAATCGGCGAAAAATCCTTAATCGAAATTCCGGTCACGACTCTGCCCGTTTTCAAAACGCCGATTCACGCCAGCTACGTGATTTATCTTTCGACTTTTTCAAAACAATTAGCCCGGGCTTACTGGAAAACCGCGGTCGAAATGTGCCGCGCGACCGGAACTCAGTTATCCCTGCTGCTTCACCCGCTCGATTTTCTGAGCGGCGAAGACGCGCCCGAGCTTAAATTCTTCCCGGCGATGGACCTGCCAACCGAAAAAAAGCTCGAATTTTTAAGCGAGATTTTAGAGACTTTTACTGGCAAATTCGAGGTCGTCAATATGCGCCGCCACGCGCAGGAAGCGGCGAAACAAAATCTGCGCACAGTCGAAACGAAGCCCGAAACGCAAAATCGCGTCGCAGACAGCGGAGAAAGAATGAAACCGCAGATAAACGCGGATGAACGCGGATAGAGAAATGATTTTTCAGAAAGGAATTTCGTCGCGTTTTATCGAGCCGCGAAGCTATTTAACGAAATTAAATTATCTAGTGTTTACCGGTCGTCAATTTATCTTTCGTTCTCTTCGGCGGCGGCTGAATAAATTATGAATTGCCCGCTTTGCTCGTCAGATTCCAGAGAAATTTTCGCCGCGAAAGGCTTTCCCGTGCGCGACTGCGCGGCGTGCGGGCACCGCTTTGCCGAAGTTGCGACTAACGGTGGCGGCAGTAATCACATCGCGGAAATTTACGATGATTCGTATTTCAACGGCGGCGGCGCGGGTTATTCGGATTATCTTGCGGAAGGCGAGATGCTGCGGCGGCGCGGGCGCGATTACGCGAAAATTCTGTCGAGATATACGGCGGCGGAGACGGGAAAAATTCTCGACGTCGGCGCGGCGGCGGGCTTTATTTTGCAGGGCTTTTGCGATGCGGGCTGGTGCGGCACCGGGGTCGAGCCGAACGCTTCGATGGCGCGGGCGGGACGCGAAAAATTCGCTCTGGAAATTTTCGAGGGCGATTTCGAGAATTTTCGGAGCGCGGAAAAATTCGACGCCGTTTCGATGATTCAGGTCGCGGCGCATTTTCACAATCCGCGCCGCGCCTTCGGAAACGCTTTCGATTTATTGAAGCCGGGCGGCGTGCTGCTCGTCGAAACGTGGAATTATAAAAGCCTGACGGCGCGCGTTTTCGGGCGCGCGTGGCACGAATATTCGCCGCCGAGCGTGCTGCACTGGTTTTCGCCCGAAACGCTGTCGGGCTTTTTGCAGCGTGAAGTCGGTTTTGAAAAGCTCGCTCAAGGTCGCCCGTCGAAAAAAATTTCCGGCGAGCACGCCAAATCGCTTTTGCGCTATCGTTTGGGAAATAAATTCGATTCGTTTCTGAAGCTGATTCCCGGCAAAATCAATTTACCGTATCCGGCGGAAGATTTGTTCTGGGCGATTTATCGAAAGCAAAAATAAAAAAGACAATGGAAAACGGAAAATGGAAAATGGAAAATGAAAAGTCTGAAAATTCCCGTTTTCCGCTTTCCGCTTTTCGTTTTCCGTTCTTCGTTTTCCGTTTTCCGTTCCTGCTGATTCTCGCGCATCTCGCCGTCGCTTTGCCGCTCGCTTATTTTTTAAACGTCTGGATGGATGAGGCTTCGACGCTTTACACGACCGGCGGAGGCTTTTTTCGGACTTTCCGGAGCGTTTTCGCCGACGAAAAACAAGCGCCGCTTTATTTTCTGCTGCTCAGCCTGTGGCGCGCGTTGGACGACTCGATTTTTTTCGCGCGGCTTTTATCAATCGTTTTCAGCTGTCTGGCAATCAAATTTTTCTGCGATTTGGCGCGGCGTTTTTTTGACGAAAATCAGGCGCGATTCGTTTCCGTTTTGTTCGCGCTGCACCCGTTTCTGATTTGGGCGAGCGTGGA
>JALZHR010000119.1 GCA_030860665.1 Acidobacteriota bacterium | reverse complement strand
AAGCTGCCCGATTGAAGGATAATCGTATAGCTTCGCCAAATCTTCCTCGCTAAACTGCGACGGCGAAAGCGAATTTCCCGCTTCTCCTGCCGCCGATTTTGAATCGTCCGCCGCTTGTTTGTTCTGCATCTCGAATAATTCCCCCGGTTTCCTGAAAGCTCGAAGGCTTCGCGCCGCGATTGCCTCATCCCGTTATTTATGAAAACAACCGGGGCGCGAGCGCGAATTAACCTGAAAAATAGGCTTGTGTTACTATTTCTATATTATAGGATTTTGTCGCAAAATTTTATAGATTTTTCATGACGAAAAGATTACTGGTCAAAAAACACGGGAAGATTATTCCCCGGCTCACGCGGGAAATCAGCGTCGGCGACATCATCACGGTCGGCAACGACCCTTCAGCCGTCATCGAGCTGGACGAGGAAGGAATCCTGCCCGAGCAATTCGTCATTATCAACGAGAGCGGTCAGCCGCTGCTGCTCTGCCGCACCGACGGCGTTCTGGTCAACGACCGTTTTCTGCGGCAGGGCGCGCTTCACGAACTGCGCCACGAAGACAAGATTCTGGTCGGAAATTATTCCCTGCAATACGAAGCCGAAGGCTCTTTTATCCGGGCGGAAACCGACGGCGACGAAATTTCGCCGACGGCGATAACCGAAGACCTCTGGAAAGACGCGGCGATAGTGCCGCCGGGAATCCAGCCGCCCGCCGGAGCAGCAGCAGAAGAAGAAGAAGAAGAAGAAGAAGAAGAAGCCGGAAACGACGACGTTCACAAAACGATTCCCGTCAACCGCGAGCAGACTTTGACCGACATTCTGGAAAGCCTGCGCGCCGAAGAAAAATATTATTTCCAAATCGAAAAGGTAACCGGCGAAAACCGACGCGTCTATGTCGAGCACGAAAATATGCGGCTCGGCTGGTCGAGCGCGGGCGAGTGCGTCATCGGCGCGGCTGACGCGGTCGAAACGCCGAAAGCGCGAGTCCGCAAAGACTGGACGGGCGTGATTCTGTATCCCTGCGACGGTCAGCCGGTCTGGCTCAATAACGAGACTTTAAACGAGCCGAGACGCCTGAAAAACGACGACCGCATACTGCTTTCGGGACTGGCGGCGACGGGCGAGCCGGAACGCTCGACGCTTATCAGATTTCACGAGCCGACGGCGCTGCTCGTGCTCGACTCGATTCTGCCCAAAGAGCTTCCGCCGCCGGTTTCGCTGGAAACGGCGCAGGGCGGCGGGCGGAAAGCTCAGAAATCTGCGGCAGCGACGACAGGCGGAAATCTCGCTGCCGTTTCGGCGGCAAACGAGGAAACCGTCGTCCTACAGGCTAATTTACCGCCGCCGCGCCCGAAACCGGCGGCGCGCGTTTTCGGTTATTTCACGTGGGCGGAAATCGCCGTGATGATTATCGGCACGCTCGTCACGGCGGCGGTGATTTTCCTGGTGCTGGAACTGTCCTACTAAATTTAAAACATAAAAAAGAATGTAGGGGCAGGCACGCACGCGGGCGTGCCTCTACATTTTTCGCCTCGATTCTTTTATAAATACCGATTCTCGAAACTTTCAAACAACCCGGACAAAG
This sequence comes from Acidobacteriota bacterium, assembly GCA_030860665.1. Classification (GTDB taxonomy): domain Bacteria; phylum Acidobacteriota; class Blastocatellia; order Pyrinomonadales; family Pyrinomonadaceae; genus JALZHR01. The sequence goes on along the minus strand of JALZHR010000119.1, from coordinate 6,885 downwards.
ATTTACGACTCACAATCAATCGGACTAAATCCGGCGAAGTTAAAAATTATTTTACAAATCGCGCTTTACTGCTAAAATTAGTCATTATTACGAGCATTCAGAAGTTTATTAATGAAAGCTATCGGCAACACGCTTGATTTCAACTCGCTCCTGCGTCAGGGCAGCCTTACGGGGCTGATGGCAAAGTATAAAAATCTGCTTTTGCCCATCGGCTTGCTGCTGGTCGTCGGGACGCTTTTCATTCCGCTTCACCCGGAGCTGGTTTCGACGCTGATTCTGGTGAATCTCGCGATTTCGATTACGGTTCTGGTCACGGCGCTGTTTATCAACTCGCCCGTTCAATTGACGTCGTATCCTTCGATTCTGCTGCTGACGACGATTTTCCGCCTGACTTTGAGCGTGTCGGTGACGCGCAATATTCTGTCGCACGGCGAGCCCGGCTCGGTCGTCGAGGCGCTCGGGCACGTCACGGCGCAGGGAAATCTAATCACCGGCGCGGTGCTTTTCATCATTATTCTGGTCGTCCAGTTTCTCGTCGTCAGCAAAGGCTCGGAACGAGTCGCCGAGGTCGCCGCGCGCTTTACGCTGGACGCGATGCCCGGCAAGCAGATGGCGATTGACGCCGATTTGCGCTCGGGCTTGATAAATCAAGACCAGGCGCGGCATATGCGCAACGAGCTGCAGAAGGAATCGCAATTGCACGGCGCGATGGACGGCGCGATGAAATTCGTCAAAGGCGACGTCATCTGCACGATTATCATCGCGCTCGTGAACATCGTCGCGGGACTTGCGGCGGGCGTGATGATGCACGGTCTTTCGTTTGCGGAAGCGGCGAACAAATATACGATTGCCACTTTCGGCGACGGCTTGGCGGCGGTTATCTCGTCGCTGCTGGTCACGCTTTCCGCCGGAATCGTCGTCACGCGCGTTTCGACCGGAGACGACGCGTCGAACGTCGGCGCGGACATCGGCGAGCAGCTTTTTTCCTCGCCGCGCCCGCTTTTTATCACCGGCGGAATTATGCTTCTGCTGACGCCGCTGAACCTGCTTTTCGTTCCGGTCGGCGCGGGCGTCGCCGGTCTGGGCTACCTGCTTCAACGGCGACAGAAACGCATCGAGCGCGAAAGCGATTCAAACAACGTTCCGCACGGCGGCGGCGACGCGGAAGAATTGCAGATGAGCTTTACCGTCCCGATGGCGGTCGTCGTCAGCCGCGAATTGACTCATCTGGTCGATAAAAACACGCCCGAAGGCGCGAAATTCCGCGCCGAGATTCCTAAATTGCGCTCGTCGCTTTACTACGATTTGGGCGTGATGGTTCCGTTCTGCTACGTCGGCGGCGACGCGCCGATTGCGGCGAACGAATATTACATCGCCGTCAAGGAAGTCCCGGTCGGAACGGGTTCGGTGCGCCCGGGCTGCGTTTACGTCAACGATTCGGCGGAAAATATAAAAGTTTTCGGCATCGACGGCGAAAACGTCAGCAACCCGGCTGATTTGCGCCCGGGCGCGTGGATTCCCGCCGAACAGCGTCACATCGCCGAAACCGCCGGGCTGAAAGTCTGGGAGCCGGGCGACGTGATTATCCTGCATCTTTCGCGCGTGATGAAGCGTTACGCGCACGAGTTCATCGGCATTCAGGAAGCGCAGGGCTATCTGGATTTCATCGCGCGCGGAATGCCGAAGCTGGTCGAGGAAGTCGTCCCGAAAGTCGTCTCGATTCATCAGTTTACGGACGTTTTGCAGCGACTCGTGCAGGAAGGAATCTCGGTGCGCGACACGAAATCCATCCTCGACGCGCTCTCGGAATGGGGTCGCATCGAAAAAGACGCGGTGATGCTGACCGAGCATATTCGCGCGGCGATGCGGCGTCATATTTCGTTTCGCTACGCGGCTGGCAGCGATACTTTGTTCGTCTACCTGCTCGATCCGGAAATCGAGGACGTGATTCGCGGCGCGATTCGGCGCACCTCGACCGGCTCTTTCCTGTCGCTCGACCCGACCATCGCCCACGACATTCTGGACGCCATCCGGCAGGAAATCGTCGAGCAGCCGCCGACCGCGCAGCCGCCCGTCATCGTGACCGATATGGAGCTGCGCCGCTTCGTGCGGAAAATGGTCGAGCTGGAATTTCAGAATCTGGCGGTTCTGTCGTATCAGGAATTGACGCCCGAATTGAACATTCAGCCAATCGGGCGAATCACGATGCGCCGCGCCGGCAGCCTGCTGGAAAACGATTTCGAGGCGGGCTTTTACGGCGATTTCGCCGAATTGCCGGGCGCGTCGTCGCTGGAGACGGACGAGTTTAAAAGTTAGAAACGGGCGTTCGGATTTCGCGCGGCTTGGCGGAATATTTTAAAATTCAAGCGATGCAATCAAGATTTTTTAACCGTCGGAAATTTATCAGACCTCTGCTTTTCTGCGGCTTGCTGGCGGCTTTGCTTTTGAGCGGCTGTTCCCTGCGAAAAAAAGTGCAGACCGTCAAAAACGAAGCCGAAGCCAACCAGATAATGGACGTTTTGCGCGAGAACGGCGTCCGCGCCCGCAAGGAAGAAACCGGCGAGGGCGAGCGTAGAGCTTTCGAGATTTGGGTTGACGGCGACGACGATGCGCTCGGCGCGGCGATTCAGGTAATGGAAGACCATTGTCTCGGTCAGCCCGAGCCGCCCGCCGTCGAATCGAGCGGCATCATCTCGTCGGTCGAAGTGGAAAAAGCGCGCGAGCAGCGCCGGATGAAAATCAATATCGAATCGCAATTGCGCCAGATTCCGGGCGCGACCTGCGTCAACGTCAATTTCGTGCCGCCGCAGGATCGCGCGCTGGCGATAAATCCTTACCCGGCGACCGCCTCGGTCGTGATGAATTTCAAAACGCCGACTTTTCCCGTCAACCAGGAACAAATCGCCGGAATCGTCGCGCGCAGCGTGCCGGATTTAAAGCCGGAAAACGTCAGCGTCGTCATAAATTCCAAGCCGCTGCGCGCGGTTCCCGAAAACGCGGGCAGCCGCGCCTTTACGCGCATCGCGCTGGTGACGGGCATCGGGCTGGCGACGATTCTGGCTTTTATTTCCATCGTTTTCTTTTTGCAGAAAAAACGCCGCGAGCAGGACGACGAATTCGCGGGCGATTACGGCGCGGATTCGTCGCCTGACCGGCGAGGCGAAACTTCCCTGCTCGACGATGGCGAGGAATACGACGATGACGTAAAGTTTTCGTAAAAGCAGCGGGCGAGATTTAATTTTTAAAAGCGATGATTCGCACGATTTCACAATCCGAACGGCTCGACATTCTGCTGGCGCTGGCGCTCGTCTTTCGACGCCCGGAAGAAGAAGACGCCGCAGGAGAGCAAAGCGCCGCGCAGCTGGCGGAAAAATCGTTTTCCGCCCTGAGCGCGCAGGATTTGGAGATTTTAAAGCTGCGCGCCGCTTTGCTCGACCGCCTGCCCGCGCAGAACCGGCAGCTCTGGCAATCGTTCTGGCTCGATAAAATCCGCCGTCGCGGGCGTTCCCCGCGGCTCGACGAACATATTAATCCTTTGCAGATGGCGGAAATTTTGCGCGGCGAGCCGCGAACGATTCAGCTTTTGATACTGCGCAATCTCGCGCCCGATGCCCGCAGCGAGGTCGCCGCGCAGCTCGGCTTTGAAAAAATCCTTGAAACGCCCGAGCCGGACGCGCCGTCGCCGACCGCCGAAATCGTCGCCATCGTCAGGCAGAAATTTCTATCGTATTTCGTCGCGCTCGAAGACGTTTACGAGCCGGGCGAGATTGATAAATTCACGATTGCCGGTTTGTCCGAGTTTGTCCAGACGCTCGGCATCCGCGAAACGGCGACCGCCTGCCGCGCCATCAGCTCCAAGGAAGCGCTCGCCGCTTTTCTGAATCGTTTTGGCGAGGAAAACGCCCGCCAAATCGTCCGGCACATCGCCGAAATGGAAACGGTCGAGCAATTCCGGGTGATAGAGGCGGAAAAGCTTCTGCGCGCGAGCTGGAATCCGGCGCTGAAAGCGGACGAGCTTTTGCGGATTTTAGGCTTGAAGCTGCTGGCTGCGGCGATCTTCGGGCGCGACGAGACGGCGATTCGCTACACGCTGCAAAAGCTCGTGCCGCGCGAGGCGCAGATGCTTTCGGAATACATCGCCGAAATCAAAACGGGCGTTTCATCCGACGACGCGGCTGCCGAAGCAGAAACGGCGAGCCTGAACGCGCGGCGGAAAATAATCGAGCGGCTGGCGGCGGAATTTATTCAATCCGGTAAGATGGAAGGTTAAGATGAACCAGAAATTAAGCGGTACGGACAATTTAATCAAACGGCAGGCGCGCAAAGCGGGCAGTTCTCCGACTGTTGCCGCCGCCGCTGCTGCTGCTGCCGACACGGTTTCTCCGAAAATCGTCAAAAATCAGATTCTCGCGGCGCGCGCCGAAGCCGCGCGGATTCTGGAAGAAGCCGAAGCCTTTGCCGCCGAGATTCGCCGCGAGGCGCTTGCAGAAACCGCCGCTTTGCGCGAGCGCGCTTACCGCGAAGGAATGGAGAAATCGCTGGCTGAATTCGAGCGAAACCTGCTCGAAGCATTGGAAATCCGCGAGCGCGTCTGGCGCGAAACCGAGCGGGATTTGCTGCGTCTCGCCATTCGCCTGGCGGAAAAAATCATCGGGCGCGAAATCCGAACCGACCGGAAAACCGTGACCGACATCGTCGCCGCCGCCCTGCAAAACGCGCGGCAGCAGGAAAAACTGACGGTGCGCGTCAATCCTTCGGATTTCAGCCTGATTGAGGAAGAGCGCGAAAAATTTCTGCCTTCCGGCAGAGCGCGTTTTATAGATTTCGTCGCCGACCCGCGCGTGGCGAGCGGCGGCTGCCTGATTGAATCGGAAGTCGGCACAATCGACGCGCGGCTGGAAACGCAACTGCGCGTGCTGGAACGCGCGCTGCTGGCGCAGTCCGAAGGCGAAGCGGCGTTTGATTAAAAGAAGAATCAGCCGCGGATTGCGCGGATGACGCGGATTAGGAAAGAATGAAACACAAATTTACACGGATTAACTCAGATAAGAAAAAGATTTTATCCTGTATATCCTGTTTGAATCCATGTTTATCTGAGTCAATCCGTGGTTTCGTTTTCATATCCGCGCCGTCCGCGCAAATCCGCGGCTAAATAAAAACAGAATGATTGACCTGCAACCTTACATTTCCGCCGTCGACTGGATTTCGTCGGTCGAGGTGCGCGGGCGCGTCACGGAATTAATCGGCTTGCTGATTCGCGCCGCCGTGCCGGGCGCGCGCGTCGGCGAATTGTGCCTGATTCACTCGCCGCATCGCGCCAGGGTTCTGCGCGCCGAAGTCGTCGGTTTTCGCGGCAGCGAGGTGATTCTGATGCCGCTCGGCGAAGTCTCGGACGTGGCGATGGGCGCGGAAGTCGTGCCGACCGGCACGTCGCTGACGATTCGCGTCGGCGAAGATTTATTGGGACGCGTTCTCGATGGATTAGGCGAGCCGATTGACGGCAAAGGCGCGATTGAAAACGCGGTCGATAAGATAGTTTCGGCGCGACCGCCCGACCCGATGCGGCGCGAGCGCGTCACGCGCCAGTTGAAAACCGGAATCCGCGCCCTCGACGGGCTTCTGACCGTCGGCGAAGGTCAGCGTGTCGGCATTTTCGCCGCTGCGGGCGTCGGCAAATCGACGACTCTCGGAATGCTGGCGCGCAGCAGCGAAGCCGAAGTGAACGTCATCGCTTTAATCGGCGAGCGCGGGCGCGAGGTGCGCGATTTTCTCGAACAGGATTTGGGCGCGGAAGGCTTGAAACGCTCGGTCGTCGTCGTCGCAACTTCCAATGAACCGGCTCTGATTCGTATGAAAGCCGCGTATGTCGCCACGGCGATTGCCGAATATTTTCGCGACCAGGGCAAAAAAGTTCTGTTTCTGATGGATTCGGTGACACGCTTTGCGCGCGCGCTGCGCGAAGTCGGCTTGGCGGCGGGCGAGCCTCCGGCGCGCGCCGGGTTTCCGCCGTCGGTTTTCTCGGAATTGCCGCGCCTTCTGGAACGAACGGGAAATTCCGAGAAAGGCTCGATTACGGCGTTCTACACGGTTCTGGTCGAAGGCGACGATATGACCGAGCCGATTGCCGACGAGACGCGTTCCATTCTCGACGGTCACATCGTTTTATCGCGCGATTTGGCGGCGCAGAATCATTACCCGGCGATTGACGTCAATCAATCCGTCTCGCGCGTGATGAGCGCGATTGCCGAAATGCGCCACGTCGAAGCCGCCGGAAAGCTGCGCGAAGTTCTGGCGACCTACGCCGCGCAAAAAGATTTGATTCTTATAGGCGCATACAAAAAAGGCAGCGACCCGAAAACCGATTACGCCATTTCCAAAATCGACGCCGTCAATAATTTTCTCCGCCAGAAAACCGACGAGCAGATGCCCGCCGAGCTTGCGATTCAGAAACTGATTCAGTTGTTTTAGAAAATTTTCAGCCGCAAAGAGAAGGCAAATGCGAAATACGGAGTGCGGAACTTATAACAATTTTGAATTTTGAATTTTGAATTAGCGATTTCCGAATAATTTAAAATTCATAACTCATAACTTAAAATTTTCTCTTGCTGTCGTTTCCTTTCTCTCTGTGGCTAAATAAAAAAAGGCTGTGATATTCGCCAATCATAGCCTGAGTAGTTGTAGAAGGAGAAGTTATTTATCCCTCGGATAAATTCTTCGTTAATCGGCAGATTTTTCATTCAGCTTGCCGAAACTTTTGCGGCGGCGTGCCCGACGATTTCGCCGCTCCAGATGATGCTCGCCCGCGCCAGCCGGATGACCTGTTCGTAAAACGATGAGTCGTCGGATTTTTACGTGAAATAGCGCTGGAGATAAAGCGAGAAAGTC
>JALZHR010000073.1 GCA_030860665.1 Acidobacteriota bacterium | reverse complement strand
GCGCCGAGCAGATTGAACCGCTGCCGACGCCGCCGACCAACCGCGAGGCGATAACGATTGCCGCGGGCGGCGACGTTATGCTCGGCTCGACTTTTCCGAACGAAACGCGGATGCCGCCCAACGACGGCGCGGATTTGCTGAAAGCCGTCACGCCGCTTTTCAAAGCCGCCGACATCGCTTTCGCCAATCTCGAAGGTCCGATGATTGACAGCGGCGTTTCGACCAAATGCGCGCCGACTTCGACCAGATGCTTCGCCTTCCGCGTCCCGACGCGTTACGGCAAATATCTGAAAGAAGCGGGCTTCGACGTTATGAGTCTGGCGAATAATCACGCCGGAGATTTCGGCGACGCCGGACGCGCCTCGACGCGGAAAGTGCTGGACTCGCTCGGCATCAAGCACGCCGGAAGCGATAAAACGCAGTTCGCCTCGACGATTCTCGACGTCAAGGGAAAACGCGTGGCTTTCATCGCCTTTGCGCACAATAACATTTCGCTGAACGTCAACGATTTGGACACTGCGCGGCGCGTGGTTTCGGATTTGACGAAGCGCGCCGACATCGTCGTCGTGTCGTTTCACGGCGGAGCGGAAGGCGCGGGCAACGTTCGCGTTCCGCAGCGAACCGAAATTTTCTTCGGCGAGCAGCGCGGCAATCTGCCGCTTTTCGCCCGCACGGTAATCGACGCGGGCGCGGATTTGGTGCTCGGTCACGGACCGCACGTTCTGCGCGGAATGGAAATCTACAAAGACCGCCTCGTCGCCTATTCGCTCGGAAATTTCGCCACTTACGGCTGGTTTCAGCTTGCGGGTGCGACCGCCGAAACGCTCGTGCTGGAAGTTAAACTCGACGCCGACGGAAAGTTCCTGAGCGGAAAAATAAATCCTTTCCGGCTGGAAGGCAAAGGAATTCTAACGCCCGACCCGACCAAATCCGCGATTTCAACCGTCCGCAATCTCTCGCGGCTTGATTTTGCGGCGACAATGCCGAAAATCGCCGACGACGGCACGATTTCGAGATAAAGAAAAGGCAAAAGTAAAAAGGTAAAAGGCAAAAGTAAGGATTCTATTCTTTACTTTTGCCTTTTACCTTTTTACCTTTTTACTTTTGCCTTATTTCGTCGGTTTCTCGATTTGCTTGATTATCTTCGCCGCCTTGTTTCGCGCCATCAGCGGGATGCGCTCGTCGTTTGAAAGCTCTTTTAGAAGCGGGAGCATCTGCGCCGGGTCGGAGATTTCGTTTCTTTTCAGATAGGCTTCGAGCGTGTCCATCAAGCCGGGCGCTTCGAGCGGCTGATTTTCGCGCGACAGCGCAATCTCGAACTGCCAGACGTATTGCTGCCCGATTTTGCGGTATTCGTCCGCCAGCGCCCGCGCGTCCTTGTTTTCCGTCCAGTTAAATTCGACCGTGCGCTCTTTGCCGTCCGTCGTTTTACGGCGAATCTTCATCGTGCCGAGGTGCGCGTAATTTCTTTCGGCGGATTGATAAGTTTCGCCCGAATCGACGAAATTCAAAGTCTGAAACAAGGTCTTGATTTTTTCCAGCGTCGCGGGCGAAAGCTCGACCGGGTCGGTTACCGGCTCTTCATATTCCTTTTTTTCAAAAGTGATTTTTCCCTTGCCGTTTTCGTCGTGCTCGATGACGACGCGGCGAACGATAAACTCGTTCTGCGTAAATTCGTAATAATAATTGTATTTCGGCTCGGGTTTCGGCGCGCTCGCTTTGGGTTTTTCAAGCTGCTGATTTTTCTTTTGCGGAGTTTTATTTTCCGTAATTATCGGCGTCTGCTGCTGCTGCTCCTCGCGCGAATTTTTCTTTTGCGGCGCGTCGACTTCGATAGTTTCAACCGCTTCGGGCTTCTTCGGCGTCGTTTTTACCGCCTTTGTCGGCGCGGATTTGGTCGTTTTCTTCGCCGTTTTTCCGGATTTCGTTTGCGCGGAAACCGAAAGGCTCAACCCCAATAATAAAAATATAATTGCGAATTTCTTCATTTTTAATTATTCAAAACGCACCGAAACGACTTTTGAAACGCCCGCCTCTTCCATCGTCACGCCGTAAAGCGCGCGCGCGGCTTCCATCGTGCGCTTGTTGTGCGTGATGACGATAAACTGCGTTTTTTCGGACATTTCCGCGATTTTATTCACAAAGCGTCCGACGTTCGCATCGTCGAGCGGCGCGTCCACCTCGTCGAGCAGGCAGAACGGCGACGGGCGATATTTGAAAATCGCCATCACCAGCGCGATTGCCGTCATCGCTTTTTCGCCGCCTGACAAAAGCAGAATATTCTGCAAACGTTTTCCGGGCGGCTGCGCGACAATTTCGATTCCCGATTCCAAAACGTCTTCGGCGTCGAGCAAGGTCATCTCGCCGCGACCGCCGCCGAAAAGCTCAAGGAAAAATTCGCGAAAATATGCGTTTATCGCTTCAAACGCGTGGCGAAAACGCTCGCGCGAGCGCTGTTTGATTTCGCGCAGCGCTGCTTCCGCCGCCGTGATGCCATCGATAATATCCTTTCGCTGCGATGTCAAAAATAAAAGGCGCTCTTCGGTTTCGCTCAACTCTTCGAGAGCCAGCATATTGACCGCGCCGAAACTTTCGATGCGCTCTCGCATCTCTTCGGTTTGCCGACGCGCCGGTTCCAGCTCGAAATCTTCCGCGATTTCGACGGTTTCGACCAGCTCGACCAGCGATTGTCCAAGTTCGTGCGAGCAGGTTTCGTTTAGATTTTTCAGGCGCGTCAGGCTTTCCGCCTGCCTGACTTCAAGCTCGGCGCGCGCGTTTCTGGCTTCGGCAGAGCGTTTGTTCAGCTCGGCAAGCTCGGCGCTCATCGCGTCGGCGGTTTCGCGCGCGTTTTTCAAGTTAGCGCTCGCTTCGCGCAATTCCTCGTTTTCAGCTTCTTCCGTCTCTTTCGACGATTCGATTTTGCGCGTGATTTCGGCGATTGAAGCGGTCAGATTTTTATAATTCGTTTCGTTTTCGTTGATTTCGAGACTTTGGCGAGCCAGCCGCGATTCGAGTTCGGTCGCTTCGGCTTCGAGGCGGCGCAGAGACGCGGAAACCGAGCGGCGGCGCTCGGCGGCAATCCCGGCGGCGGTGCGCTTTTCGTTCAAATCGGCGTTTTCCCTTTCAATCTTCTGCCGCGCGTCGTTCAGATTTCGCGTAATCTTTTCCAGTTCTTCCGCAGCCTCGATGCGCGCCGTTTCGGCTTTTCCGGCGTTCGCCGCGGTTTCGGCGCGTTTGGCGCGAATTTCTTCCAGTTCTTTCTCAATCTGTTTCGTCTCTTCCGCGACGACACGCTTGTGCCGCTCGGCTCGCTCGATTTCCTGTTTCAAGGTGCGCGCCTGAATTTCCTGCGATAAAATCTCGCGCTCGAATTTAACGATAAACGATTGCAAATCAACGATTTTGTCTTCTTTTTCGGCTAAATTCCGGCGGGCTTTTTCCGTTTCCTTTTCGGCTTTTTCGATTTCTTTCTTTAATTTTTCGCCCGCGCTTTCCAGCTCGCGCAATTCGCGCTTGAAAGCCAGCAGCGACGAATTTTTCTCGCTCGCATTTGCCTTACCGCCGACGAAAAGCCTGCCGCCGACAACAAAATCACCGTCCAAATTGACAAAAATCTCGTCCGATTTCGATTTAGCTTTTTCCAAATCTTCAACCATCTCGGCAGCGGTTTCGCGTGGAAATATTTTGGCGAGAAGGTTTGCGAAATCATCGGAAACGCCTAGAAAACTTAATAAATCGGTCTTCGGTCTTCGATCTTCGGTCTTCGGTTTTTTCTTTTCCTGACCGCTGACCGCTGACTGCTGACCGCTTACTAAAATGCCGAGTCGCCCGAGTTTGTTTTCATTTAAATATGCAATAGTTTTCCGCGCGTCTGCTTCATTTTCAACCAGAACGGTTTGCAGAAACGCGCCGAAAACGTTTTCGACGGCTTTTTCGGCTCTCGCTTCCACGTGCAGCTCGTCGGCTAAAGTTCCTAAGAATTTGACGCCGATTTTCTTTTGTTCGGCGAAAAGCTTCTGGACGGTCGGCGCGTAAATCGCGCGGCGCTGTTCCAATTCCTGCAGGCTTTCGAGCCGGTGGCGCGTGCGCGAAAACTGCTCGCGCAGCTTTGATAATTCCCTTTCGGCGGCTTTTAAGATTTCTCTTGCTTCGCTCGCCGCGCCGTTCAAGGCTCGTTTTTCATCCTGCAATTTCGCCTGATTTTCGTGCGCTTTGACGAGTTCTTCGTCGAGGCGGCGGCTTTCGGCGAGATGTTCGGCGAGAGTTTCTTCGGCGCGAACGCCTTCGCGCTTTAAGCCCTCGGCGCGCTCGGTCAGCCGCTCAATCGTGTTTTCGTGCTGGCGTCCGATTTCCGAAAGCCGCTCGAACGCCGTCGTGTGCTGGAAAACCTCGGAGCGCGCCTTTTCAAGCTCGGCTTCGATGTTTCGCAATTCGCCGATTTTTTCGCGGTATTTGTTTTCGGCTTCACGCAGGGCAAGCTCCTGTTTTTCGGCTTCGGCGCGCTCTTTGCGCTCTTCTTTTTCGAGACGTTCGGCTTCGGCTTTAACCAGTTTCAGACGCTGACGCGTCGCTTCGATTTCGCCTTTTAAAACTTCGACGCGCGATTCGAGACCGGCGACTTGTTCCTGTCTATACTGCAAATCGCGCTCGGCGCGGTCGCGCTGCAAGGCGTTTTCGGCGTGCAGAGCGCGTAAATCGCTCAGCTCTTCTTCGGCTTCGCGCGCTTTCTGCGTCGCCGCGCGAAACGCTTCGTCTTTCGCCGTAACCTGCGCGAAAAGCTCGCGCTCGGTTTTTACGGCTTCGTCCAGCCCGGTTTCCAGCTCCCCGACCAGCTCGGTTAAATAACTGCCTTCGGCGGCGAAAACCTGTCGCAGAGTCAGGCGCAGCTCTTCCTTTAAAATCTTGAAACGACGCGTTTTAGCAGCCTGACGACGCAGCGAGTTCGCCTGTTTTTCGATTTCATCGACGATGTCGGAAATGCGCCGCAAGTTTGTTTTCGCCGATTCGAGGCGCGTTTCGGCGGCGCGCTGGCGCGTGCGGAATTTGGAAATTCCGGCGGCTTCCTCGATTAAAGTGCGGCGGTCGGAAGGCTTCGCCGAAAGAATCTGCCCGATGCGTCCCTGCTCGATAATCGCATAGTGCGCGCCGCTTAAGCCCGTTCCGGCGAACAAATCCTGTATGTCGCGCAGGCGACAGGTTTTGCCGTTCAGAAGATATTCGCTTTCGCCCGAACGATACAGACGGCGCGTGACGGAAACCGATTCGCCCGGCGCGAAATCCAGCGCCAGCCGGCGCGGTCGCCAGTGGCGTTTCGATTTTATCTTTGTTTGCGCGGGCGCGGCGGCAAGCCCGACGCCGGTTTCAGCCGTAACAGATTCGGCATTTTCGACGTGAAAACCGTTTCCGTTTTCGTGATGTCCATTGCCGTTACCGTTGCCGTTGGCGGAAACTTCTTCGGCGGCTTCCGGCTCGAAATCTTCGATTTGAACGGCGCGCTCGTCGATGTCGCTCAGGGCTTCGTCGATGTCGCCGAGTTCGTGCTCGTCGTCTTCAAAAAACGCTTCCTCGTCGCGCACGAGATGCAGGACGACTTCAGCCATTCCGGAAGGATTGCGCTTGTTCGTGCCCTGAAAAATTACGTCCTGCATTTCCGAGCCGCGCAGAGCCTTTGCGCGCTGCTCGCCGAGGACCCAGGCGATTGATTCGGAAACGTTCGATTTGCCGCAGCCGTTCGGTCCGACGACAGCCGTAATTCCGTCGCCCGTAAAAATTACTTCGGTGTAATCGGCGAATGATTTAAAACCTGTGATTTCGAGTCGTTGAAGTCTGAACATCAAAAAATAGCGCTATTTTGCGAAAGAAAGGCAGACTAGCACTATATTTTGTTGCGCCCGCGAAGTCAAGGAGATAACTGTGAAGTCAGAACTGAGAACTAATAGTTGATTGTTAATGCTTTTCACTATCAGTTCTCAGTTCTCAGTTATTCAAGTTCTTCCGCGTCCAGAGTTCGCATTCCCTGTTTTTCGGCTTTTTCGGTGTCGAGTTGGGTGAGAATGTCGAGCAGGAAATTCGTGTTGCTGCTGACCTGGATAACGACGGGAAATTCATTTTCGGAAGTTGTAAATTCAAAAACGCCGTTGGCTACTTCGATGATGCCCTTGAACGCCGCCGTGCCGTTGCGACCGTTGGCTTCGGCATCGACGATTTTTCCTTCGTTGAAGGAAATGCTGCCGAGCATCCGGTCGGATTTTATCACCAGCAATCCGGTCAGGCGCGAATTTTCCACGACCGTCACGGCGTCGAAAATGCTGACGAGCGCCAAATCGCCCGCAAACGCCGTGTCGGAGCGAACTTCGTAAGAAGATTTTTCGCGGTGGACGGCAAATTCCGGGCGTCGAGCGCGGCGAATCGCTTCGAGTCCGGGCGCGACCGAGATGCGCGGGTCGAGCAGTTTCGCTTCCTGCAAGCGGTCGTAAGCCAGATCGAAATCTTCGCGCGTGATGTAGAGCGAGACGAGCGCGAGGCAATGCCGGGCGGCTTCGGTCAGATTTTTGTGCGCGACGCAGACATCGCGCATTTTTTCGCGCAAAGGAATCGAGCGCGGGCTGCGCTCAAGCGCCTCGCGCAAGAGGCTAAAGGCTTTTTCCGCCGAGCGATATTTGATGAACAAATCAACGTCGAGCAAAACCGATTCGATGGAAACTTCTGAGAAAGGAACGTCTTTGTCTAGGATGCGGCTCATATTTTTGCGGGTGAACAAAATCGTTCAACATTTATAAACTACCATAACTTACCGAAGCGAGTCATCAACTTTTTGAATTAAAGACGAATAAAAAACGGCGCGATTATTACTAAGGATAATCCCGCCGAAATCAATCGCGATTTAATTAGAGGCTGAATGCCGCATACTTATCTATTCGGTGATAGAAGTTGAGTTTATTCAACCTGACGCCGATATTCGATGTAACCTGGAGTTTTTAATAGAGCATCCGCACTGCGCCCCCGCAGCGCGGATGCTCTATTAATGAGCATTCTTTATTTATTCGATTAGAAATCGAATCTCAACCCGGCGCGGATTTCGCGCGGGCGGTAGGTTCTGGTCGGAACAAGGAAATTCTGTAGAGCTAATTGCTGAGCCGGCGTCGGAGAGGCGGGCGTCGCAATAAAGTCTATGAATTCCGAGCCGAAGCTGAAGACAGCCATATTCAGAATGTTGCCGAATTCGAGAATCGGGCGCAGTCTGAATCTTTCGCCGAACTTCCATTCTCTGGTCACGCTCAGGTCGAAAATATACTGCTTCGGACCTTTTCCGGCGTTTCGCGGCAGATTGCCGCCGCGCGCACCGATCGGCTGGAGCGCGAATTGCGAAAGCAGCGCGGTCGGAACCGGCGAGCCGGGTTCTCTCCAGATGAGGTCGTCGGGGTTTCCGTTGAAAATCACCCTGTCCGTGCTGACGTCGTTAAGATTGCGGTCGATGCCGTAACCGAGATTAAACGGCGCGGAGCTTCCGAAACGGAAAACCGGCGAAAATCTCAATTTGCCGAGCCAGTAAGGCGTATCGAAAGTTCCGGTCATGGCAAAACGGTGACGTCTGTCCTGGAGGCTGCGCGCCCATTCGCGGCTGAAATCGGCGCCGATTTCAGCGTTCGACGTGTTGTTCAAACCGTCGTCCTTCATGCTCGAAAGCGTGTAGACCGCCCGCATCGAAGCGCCGAAACCGTAGCCGAGCTTGCGGTAGCGGCGACGGAATTCCAGCACCAAGCCGTGATAGAACGAGTTGCCGATTGACGAAACGCGTTCCTTTTCATCGACTGACGGGTCGGGTCGCAGATTGCGGACGGCTTCCAGAGCGATTCCGATAGGACCGCCGATAGAGTTTGTGGAAACGCCGGTTCCGGTATTTGTGCTCGGCGCGGTGGTCGAAGAATTAATCGTATTCAGGTTGACGAAGCAGATCACGTTTGCCGTCGTCGAACAAGCCGTCGTGCCGCCTAAAGTGGTCGACACGCCAGAGCCGTCATTCGTCGGTCCCAGCCCGAACCTGTATGTTCTGACCGTGCCGTTCGCATTCGTAAAGGTGAACGTATTAGCCACCAGATATGCCGTCAAATCTGCGTAGCCCGCCGGAACGACCGGAGCATTGATATTATATTCGCGCCACAGAAAGGCGGTCTTGTTCCACGTATAGTTCGCTTCAAAGACGAAGCCTTTGCCGATTTCGCGCTCGAAACCGATGTTGAACTGGTAGCTTTCGGGAATTCTCAAATTCGGGTCAATCGAGCGCAGCGGATTAGCGCCGCTGCCCGAATTATTTAAGAAGCCGGTATTCGGAGAACACGGCACCGGACTAGTCGTCGTTCCGCAGTTTGCCGAGGCGATGGCGTTTCTCAAGGCTTCCACCGAGGCATAACTGTTCGGGAACTGCTCGGCGATGCGCGCCAGCACGTTGGCGCGGGCGTTGTTCGTCGTCGGAATAGTGTTCGAGTCGAACGAAACGAGGCTGCCTAAACTGTTCTGGACAAAATCGCCGACCGTGCGCAGAAGCACGCGGTTGTAAAAGATTCCCGTCCCGAAGCGAACGACGCCTTTCCCGTTGCCGAACGGGTCCCAGGCGATGCCGAGCCGCGGTCCGAAGTTATTGTTGTCGGAAATAGCGGTTTCCCTTTCGTAACGAACGCCGTAGCTGACGGTCAGGTTTGAAGCGGCGCGCATTTCGTCGTTGATAAACGCGCCCCAGTAAGTGTTTTTGACGTCGCTGGCGGTGCCGAAATTCTGGCGGTAGCGCGACAGCACGTTGTTCTGGAAATTCAGAACGCTGCCGAAATTATAGGTTCCGGTCGCGTCGCCGAGCGCGATCGCCCGGGAATTGACGTTTTGTATATCGAAGCCGCCTTTCAGCGTGTGCGCGCCGACGACATAGGTCAGCGAATCCTGAAACTGCAGCCTGACCTCCTTGCGGCTGTCGGCAAAATTCTGCAGCGAGCTGGCGGTCGAGTTTCCGGCGATGAGCGTCTGGACGCCGTTCGTAACCGGGTTTCTGTAGCTAATCAGAATGACCGGAGCCATCGGGTTATCCGTCTGGTAACTCGGCTCGAAGCGCGACCACTGAAAGCGAAACTGATTTACGGCATAAGGACCGAAAACCTGGTTATCGGTAATATTGAAGGCGTCGGTGTTGCTGTTTCTGTTCTGAAGCGCATCCTCGATTCTGGTAGTGGAAGCGCCGGTCTGCCGCCGATTGTTTCTTCTTCCGTATTGCCAGCCGAAGGTAATGTCGTTGCCTTTAAAAAGTTTATGGTCGATTCTGGCGGTCAGGGTGTTGTTTGTGTTCGGCGTCGGGAGCGTCACCCGGTAAGGGGCGACGAACGCCGCCGTCGGAGCGCTGCCGTCAGTCGGGGCGCAGGCGTTAGGATTCGCGTTATCGCAGGTAGGCGTTCCGCCGGTCGTGACGGGCAGCGCGAACCTCGGGTTCGAGCCGAGCGGAACATACGTGTCTATCAACGTCGTGTCCTGCAGCTGGTTGTGCTCGTAGGCAACGGAAAAGAAGGTTTTGTCTCTGCCGTCGTAAAGAAAGTCGCCCTCGCCGAAAGGCAGAATGACCGGACCGCTGAAAGTAAATCCGGGGTTGTATTCCGTATAAGGCAGGCGCGCGATTCCGCGGCTATTGTTATACCACGTGTTGGCGTTTAAATTATCGTCGCGGAAAAACATAAAGGCGCGACCCCGGAAGTTGTTCGTTCCGGCTCTGGTGCGCAGGTTGATGCGACCGCCGGAAGCGCGACCGTATTCGGCGGAAAACTGGTTTCTGATAACCTGAACTTCGGCGATGGATTCGAGCGAAGGCTGAAAGCGGTCGCGAGCCGAGCGGTCGTCGTTGTTATCCAAGCCGTCGATGGTGATGTTGTTAGAATAGGACGCGCCGCCCGAAAGCGAGAAATTGCCCTGCTCGCTCGGCGTCGAGCGCGGGTTTGAATTTCTGTCTTCAGCCAAATCTCTGGTCGAAAGCGCCTCTTCTGAAGTTCCGCCGAGCGTCAAAACCAAATCGAGCGGGTTGCGCGTGTTGTTCGGCAGTTCTTCGACTTCTCTTTCGGTGATGGTTCCGCCGACGATAGTGCGCGTCGTATCGACCAGCGGAGCGTCGTCGCCGCCGATGGTCACGGTCTGCTCAACCTGCACTCCGGCAGGCGCGAGCGAAAAATCGAGCTGCACGTTTTGTCCGGCGACCGTTACGAGGTCGATTTGCTCTTTCGCGCCGAAACCCGGCGCAGTAGCTCTGACTTTGTAAGTTCCCGGTTCGAGTTCGACAATGCGGTAGCGCCCCTCGTCGTTGGTGACGACCGTCCGCTCGATATTTTTTTCGATTTGCGTCGCGGTAATGGACGCGCCGAGAATCGCCGCGCCGGTCGTATCGGCGACTTTACCGCTAATCGTTACATCGTCGAGGTCCTGGGCAAAACCGCCGGCGGCGAATGTAAACGTTAATAAACTTAAGCAGATAGCGGAAAACAAAAGTCTTCCAAATACTCTTTTCATTAAAGCTCTCCTAAATTTTTAAATAGGTTTCAGCCCGATTCCGGCTAAAACGAATGGACACCTTTTAAAGGGAATGAGAAAACGTCTATTGTGGCTCAAAAAGGCTGGGAAAGTAAAGGAGAGAAGCGGATTTTCGCCGTTAAATCGAGGTAAAATTATTCGCCGCCGTTTTCCTTAAGACGCGTTTGCTGCATTATCGTCAGCCGCGAAATCGGAATCAGCGCTTCGGATTCGGAAAACTGTTCGGAGGGACGCGGAAAATCGTCGGCGTGTGTGCGCAGATATTCAAAAAAGCGCTCAAATTCCCGCTGCATCGCGTCCATCTTCTCGCGCATATTGAGAATGATTTCGACGCCCGCCAGATTGACGCCCAAATCGCGCGTCAGCGACAGAATAACCTCAAGGCGTTCGAGGTCGGTATCGGTGTAAAGCCGCGTATTGCCTACCGAGCGCGACGGTTTCAGCAAGCCTTCGCGTTCATAAAGCCGCAAAGTCTGCGGGTGAACGTCAAAAAGCTCGGCAACGGCGCTGATTGTATACGTCTTAATCTTCTTCTTCATAATCTTTATGAAAGTTTGCAGAAAGTTGCGGATAGTTGCGGATAGTTGCAGATAGTCGGAAGAAAGTTGCGAAATGCTGCGCGACGAAATTTTCTTTAACTACCTGCAACTACCTGCAACTACCTGTAACTTCCTGCAACTATTATCTGCTACTTTCCGTCAACTCACTCCAATCCCATCGCCTTGCGCGGATTTTCGGAATTCGCCTTTTCAAACTCGCGCAGAATTTCCTTCGATTCTTCCGAGATAATTCGCGGCAGCGTTATCTGCACTTCGACGAACTGGTCGCCGCGCAATTGCGGATTTCTCAAACTGGGAACGCCGCGCTCGCGCAGGCGAAACTTTTGTCCCGACTGAGTTCCCGCCGGAATTTTCAACTGCGCTTTGCCCTCGACGGTCGGCACTTCGATTTTCGCCCCGAGCGCCGCTTCCGGCACGGTGACGGGCACGGTGACGTAAATATTGTCGCCCTTGCGCGTAAAAAATCTGTGCTTGCCGACGTTGGTAATAATAAACAAATCGCCGGGTTCGGCGCCCAAACGCCCGCCGTGACCTTTTTTCGGAATCCGCACGCGCGAGCCGGTATCGACGCCCGCCGGAATGCGCACTTTCACCTGCTCGGTTTTCGGCGTCGTGCCTTTGCCGTGGCAGACCGAGCACGGCTGGCGGCGTCTGCCCGTCCCTTCGCAATCCGGGCAGCTTTGCGAAAACTGCAATCGCCCGCCCTGTTTCTGTACCTGCCCGCCGCCGTGACACGTCGTGCAGACGACGACCGGACCGCCCGTATCGCCCGCGCCCTGACAGCGCGAACACTGCTCGGAACGCTCGACCGTCAGGTTCGTCGTCAGCCCGGTAACGGATTCTTCAAACGACAAAGCCAGCGGGATTTCAATGTCCCTGCCTCTTTTCGGCTGCGGGCGCGGCGGCTCGGGCTGAGCCTGCGTGCGGCTTCCTCCGCCGCCGAAAAGGTCTGAGAAAATATCGCGGAAGCTCGTTCCGCCGCCGCTCGTGCCCGAGCCGGTCGCCGAATCCGTATCCCACGTAAAGCCGGAAAAATCGAATCCGCCCGCGCCGCGACCAGCGCCTGCGCCCGCCGCGCCGAACGGTGAATCCGGGTCGAGATTGTCGGCGTAATAGCCGAACCGGTCGTAAACCTTGCGTTTTTTCTCGTCGGAAAGAACGTCGTAGGCTTCCTGAACTTCCTTGAATTTGTCCTCGGAGGCTTTATCATTCGGATTCACGTCCGGATGATGCTTGCGCGCCAGGCGGCGATACGCTTTTTTAATCTCGTCCGCCTTGGCGTCTTTTTTTACCCCGAGTATGCCGTAATAATCTTTGTTTGCCATTTTAGTCAGTGAGCAGTGAGCAGCAAGCAGTGAGCAGGATGGCTTCCGCTCACTGCCCACCGCTTACTGATTACTTCTTATCTTCGTCAACATCGACGTATTCGGCGTCGATGACGTTGTCGTCGCCCGAGGTCGAAGCGCCGTCGCCCGCGCCGGCGCTCGCCGAAGAAGCCTGCCCGCCGCCCGCGCCGGTTTCAGCTCCGCCGCCCGACTGAGCCGCGCCAGCCTGGCTGTAGAGAACTTCCGCCAGCTTGTGCGAAGCGGTTTGCAGACGGTTGAACGCGTTGTTCATCGCGTCGGCGTCTTCGCCGTTCAAAGCCGTTCTCGACTCGGAGATGGCGGCTTCGATGTCGCCCGCGGCAGCCGCATCGAGCTTGTCCTTGTTCTCGCCGAACGATTTTTCGACCGAGTAGACCAGACCGTCGAGGCGGTTTCTGGCTTCAATCGTTTCCTTGCGCTTGGTGTCCTCGCCCGCGTGCGCTTCGGCGTCTTTCATCATCTTGTCGATTTCTTCCTTCGACAAGCCCGAAGATGCCGTAATCGTAATCTTCTGCTCGCGTCCGGTGCCGACGTCTTTCGCCGAAACGTTGACGATGCCGTTGGCGTCGATGTCGAAGGTCACTTCGACCTGCGGGACGCCGCGCGGTGCGGGCGGAATGCCGACCAGATGGAATTTTCCGAGCGTTTTATTGTCGGAAGCCATCGGGCGCTCGCCCTGCAGAACGTGAACTTCGACCGAAGTCTGATTGTCCGAAGCGGTCGAGAAAATCTCGGACTTCCGGGTCGGAATCGTCGTGTTGCGCGGAATCATATGCGTCATCACGCCGCCCAGAGTTTCGATGCCGAGCGACAAGGGCGTCACGTCGAGCAGCAGAATGTCCGTTTTCTCGCCGCCGAGAACCGCCGCCTGAACAGCCGCGCCCAAGGCTACGACTTCGTCCGGGTTGACCGATTTGTTCGGCTCTTTTCCGAAAAAGTCCTTGACCATTTCCTGAACTTTCGGGATGCGCGTCGAACCGCCGACCAGCACCACTTCGTCAATCTGTCCTTTTTCGACGCCCGCGTCTTTCAGAGCCTGCTCGACCGGAGGCATCAGACGCTTCAGAAGCGACTCCGTCAGCGCTTCAAATTTCGCGCGCGTCAGCTTCATCACGAGGTGCTTCGGACCCGACTGGTCAGCCGTGATGAACGGCAGGTTGATTTCGGTTTCCATCGCGCTCGAAAGCTCGACTTTGGCTTTTTCCGCCGATTCCTTCAGCCGCTGCAAAGCCATCTTGTCGGCGGTCAAATCGATGCCCTGGTCTTTTTTGAACTCGTCGATAATCCATTTAATCAGGACTTCGTCGACGTCGTCGCCGCCCAGATGCGTGTCGCCGTTCGTCGATTTCACTTCGACGACGCCTTCGCCGACTTCGAGGACGGAAATATCAAACGTGCCGCCGCCGAAGTCGAACACGGCGATGGTTTCGTCTTTCTTTTTATCCAGCCCGTAAGCCAGCGCGGCGGCGGTCGGCTCGTTGACGATGCGCATCACTTCCAGACCGGCGATGCGTCCGGCGTCTTTCGTCGCCTGGCGCTGCGCGTCGTTAAAATAAGCCGGAACCGTGATGACCGCTTTATCGACTTTCGAGCCGAGATAATCTTCGGCGGCTTTTTTGAGTTTCTGCAAGACCATCGCCGAGATTTCCGGCGGGCTGTATTGCTTGCCCTGCGCGTCGATGCGCACGTCGCCGTTTCCGGCTCTTTCCACTTTAAAGGGCACCTGTTTGATTTCGCCCTGAACTTCTTCGTATTTTCTTCCCATAAAACGCTTAATCGAATAAAGCGTGTTTTCGGGATTCGTCACGGCTTGACGCTTTGCAACTTGTCCGACAAGACGGTTGCCGTCTTTTGTAAACGCAACCACCGACGGCGTCGTGCGCCCGCCTTCTTCGTTGGTGATAACAACCGGCTCGCCGCCTTCCATCACGGCGACGACCGAGTTTGTCGTTCCTAAATCGATACCAATTATTTTACTCATTTCTTAACTTCTCCGAACTTATAATCGCTATTGCTTCTCATCAAGCCGTTTCTCACAAAAGACAACAGCAAGTTGAATATGTTTGTAGAATAATATGTGAGTGAGTTATTGTCAAGTTTATTTGCAGAAACTTTAACAAAAAAAGCGCGGGTTTTTGGCTCGCGCTTTCAAATAAAAGACTCGTCGTTCGTGGATGGAAATAATACGAAAATCGCTGCTCGATTAAAGAAATTTCGGATTCGGAAGTTGCCGGACGCCGTTTGGAAGCTTTCGGAATCATTCCGGAAACTTTCAAACCAGTTTCGGAAACTTCCAAACCCGGTTTGGAAGCTTCCAGATTGGTTTTGTAAGCTTTCAAACCCGGTTTAAAAACTTTCCGGATAGATTTGAAAGCCTTGAAAATGATTTCAGAAGCTTCTGAAATCATTTTCAAGGCTTAATCAGTTATCTTGCATTAGATTGATGAATAAAAAGGCGGGAATCCGCGCTGGAGTTTCCGCCTTTTTATTTCCGCAATCATTTATTGAGCGAATGCCGCCTGAACCGGCTTATCGCTCGCCAAGCCCCATTGGACGGCGTAATATTGGTTGTCCGAGCTTTTCAGGATATACCAGACGCCGCCGCGAAAGACTGCGAAATCCGCGCGCTTGTCGCCGTCGTAATCCGCCGGGACGGGCGTGTCGCCGCTCGCGCCCCAGTGCTGGACTTTTAAGGAATTCGTACGACTCTGCCAGATATACCAGTCGCCGCCGCGGAAAACGGCGTAATCGGTTCGCCCGTCGCCGTCGTAGTCAGCCGGAACGGGCTTGTCGGAAGCGACGCCGAACTGCGTCGAGGCGAGCGGCAATTCGTTCTGGTATCTGACATACCACGAGCCGCCTCGGAAAACGGCGAGGTCGCTGCGGCGGTTGCTGTCGTAATCCGAAGGCAGCGGAACGTCGTTAGCCGAGCCGAACTGGACGCCCCGGAAAGCGCCGTCCGAGCTTTGCAGCGAATACCAAGTGCCCGCGCGGAAAACGCTCAAATCCGCGCGACCGTCGTTGTCGAAATCCGACGGGACGGGCTTGTCGCCCGCGATGCCGAACTGCGTTCCGAAATAATTTCCGTCCGTGCTCTTGAGCACATACCACACGCCGTCGCGATAAACGCCGAAGTCGGATTTCCCGTCGCCGTCGTAATCGGCGGGCACGAGCTTATCGCTCGATAAGCCCCATTGCACCGCCATATACGAGCCGTCTGTACTCTTCAACACATACCAGCTTCCGGTTTCGGGACGGAAAACCGCGACATCGGCTTTTTTGTCGCCGTCAAAATCGAACGGCACGCCCCGCAATTGCGCGACCGGTTCGAGCTTGAAGACGACCAAATTGACGGACTGGTCGGGAATCACGGAATCGCCCGCGACGTAGACGCCGCCCTGCGCGTCGACGAAAAGATTCGTCTGCGAGTTGTCGTCGAGCCATTCGATAAAGAAATCGTCGTAGAGATACGGGTTGCCGAAGCGATACGTCCAATCCTGATTCCCGTTCGGCAGATATTTGATAATCTGCATATCGAAATTGGCAAAGCCTTCCGACGAGACGCCGACGTAGACGTTTCCGCCTGCATCGACCGCCAGCTTCGGGTCGCCGTCGTAATCGGCATCGCCCGGTCCGTCGTAGGTTTTCACCCACTGCATCTCGCCCTGCGCGTTGAGCTTTGCCGCGAACGAATCGAGATTGTAGCTGAAATTGTCGAACAAAGTTCCGGCGAGAATGATGTTTCCGCTCGGGTCGAGCTTCATCGCCGACGGAAACTGCTCGGTCTTCTCGTCCATCGTCGCCGCGAAAGTCTTCGTCCAGACGGTCGCGCCGGTCGCGCCGTTTATTTTCTG
>JALZHR010000002.1 GCA_030860665.1 Acidobacteriota bacterium | reverse complement strand
ACTCTCGACTCTCGACTCTCGACCTAAAAGGCGAGCGCCTTTTAATCACGACCGGCGGGACGCGCGAGGAAATCGACCCGGTGCGCTTTATCTCCAATCATTCGTCGGGGAAAATGGGCTTTGCCGTAGCGGAAATGGCGGCGCGGCGCGGCGCGCAGGTCACGGTCGTCGCCGCTTCGACCGTCGTCGCGCCGCCCGAAAACGTAAAAATCATCGACGCGATTTCCGCCGAAGCGATGTATCGAGCCGTGATGGACGAGCTGAAAAACGCCACCGTTTTCATCGGCGCGGCGGCGGTCGCCGATTATCGCCCGGCGAAACGCGCGGAAAATAAAATTAAAAAAACGGAAGACCGGCTGGTTATCGAACTCGAAAAGACTACGGACATTCTCGCCGAAGTTTCCGGACACCGGCACGACGGCTTGATTGTCGTCGGCTTTGCGGCGGAGACGAACGACGTCGAAGCCTACGCGCGCTCGAAGATGCAGCGGAAACGTCTGGATTTAATCGTGGCAAACGACGTCAGCCGCCGCGAAAGCGGCTTCGGCTCGGAGAATAATCAGGGCTTGATTTTGAGCCGCGACGCGGAAAAGCCGGTCGAGGTCTCATTGACGACGAAGCGCGAAATGGCAGACAAAATCCTCGACGAAGTGGTAAAATTCAGAAAACGAAATGGCTGAAAACCCGTACAACGAATACGCCTCGCTCATCGGCGACCTGAAGGAACAGCTCCTGTATTTGCGGGAACTCGGCGTGGAAAATCTCGACGTCGATTTGCCCGAGCTCGACGCGAAGTTTCAAAACGCCGCCGGCGCGCCGATATTGAAATTGAAAACCGAAGACCGAAAGCCGAATCTGGAGAGATTTGTCCCGGAAACGCCGATTGTCGCGCCGCCGTCAACCGCAAAGCCGGAACAGCCGGTCGCCAAATCCGAAGAGCAGCAGCAGAATATGACCGTTCGGCAGAGCCTTCTGGAAAAATCCAAATTGTCGCGCCTGCCGTCATTGACGAAGCGCGAGCGAACGGTTTCCGATTTTCATCCAGCAGAAAACCGACAAATTTCAGAACCAGCAAAGAGTGACATTATGCCAAAACAAAAAACGACCGCCGAAGAAAATCAGAGCCAGTCGCTGTTCGGCGACATAACCCAATCGCTTCCCGATTCAAACGAGACGCTCGAAGAAATTCGCCTCGACGTCGGCAACTGCACGCGTTGCCCGCTGTGGGAAGGTCGGACGAAAATCGTCCACAGCGAAGGCAATCCGAACGCCGATTTGGTCTTTGTCGGCGAAGCGCCGGGCGCAAACGAGGACGCCGAAGGTCGCCCGTTCGTCGGCAAAGCCGGACAGCTTTTAAACAAAATCATCGAAGCCATCGGGATGAAGCGCGAAGACGTTTTTATCGGGAACATCAACCGCTGCCGCCCGCCGGGCAACCGCACGCCGACACTGCCCGAAGCGCACACGTGCCGCCCGTTCCTGCTGCGCGAAATCGCCGTCATTCGCCCGAAAGTCGTCGTCGTTCTGGGCAATACGGCGACGCAGAACCTGCTCGACACCAAAGTCGGAATCACGAAGCTGCGCGGCGAATTTCAGGATTATTACGGCATCAAGGTAATGCCGACTTTCCACCCGGCATACCTTCTGCGCGACCCGACGAAAAAGCGCGAAACGTGGGAAGATATGAAAAAAGTCCGCGACGAGCTGAATAAATTGAAGGATTAAAAAAAATAATGAGTAGTCCGTCGCTTTTCGATTTAGCGCCGCCGCAAAGCAATGAAACGATTGACGAAATCAATCAGGAAATGCTCGAAAAAGGAAAGCTCCTGTTTCCCGATAAATTTTTTATTTTCGGGACGGGAAACCGCACGGCGCGCGTCGTGGTCGTCGGCGAATCTCCGGGCTTGCCGGACGCCGATTCGGAAAAGCCTTTTATGGGTCCGGTCGGCGAGCTGCTGACGAAAATTCTGGTTTCGGTCGGGTTGAAGCGCGAGGAATGCTACCTGACGAACGTCGTCAAAATCATCTCGACCGGCGACGAAATCACGCCCGATATTCTCGCCTTTTTCACGCCCTACCTGCACCGGGAAATGGCTGTGATTCGCCCGCAGGTGATTATCGCGCTCGGAAATACGCCGACCAAAGCGCTGCTCAATACGAAAAAGCCGATTTCGCAGGTGCGCGGCGATTTTTACGATTATTACGATATGAAGCTGATGCCGACCTTTAACCCGGCGTATCTTCTGCGCGACCCGACGAAAAAACGCGAAGTCTGGGAAGATATGAAAAAGATTCGCGATTTGCTGGCTGAAAAGAAGGATTAGCCACCAAGGAACAAAGAAAAACGATGAATGCGGAACGATGAATTCGTAATGCAGAATTTGCAATTCATCGTTCCGCATTCATCGTTTTTCTTTCTCTGTTCTCTGCGGCTAAAATTTTCTGTGGTAAATTTCTTCTGATGATTCCGAGCCTGACCAAAGATTCACCCGCGCCGCGTTTTGTCGAGGTCGCTTTGCCGCTGCCGCTGCGGCAGACTTTCACTTACAGCCTGCCGCTCGCTTTGCAGGAAAGCGTCAAGCTCGGCGCGCGGCTGCTCGTTCCTTTCGGCAATCGCCAGTTGACCGGCTATATTGTGGCGCTGCATCAGAATCTGAGCGAGGAAATCGAGTTTGAAGCCGACGCAATCAAGGAAGTTTTGGAATTGATTGACGAAGAACCGCTCGTTTCGCCGGAAATTCTGCGACTGACGCAGTGGACGGCGGATTATTATTCGGCTTCGTGGGGCGAGATTTTGAAGGCTTCGCTGCCCGCTGGAGTGAACGCCGCAATTGAGCAAATCGTGCAGATAACCAGCGCCGGGCGCGACGAGCTGGTAAAGCTTTCCGGCGCGAAACTGAACACCTCAAAGGCGCAGATTTTGCAGATGCTGGCGGAAAATACGGAAGTCACGCAGCGCGAGATTCAGAAAAAATTCGGCGCTGCCGCCGCGCAACGCACCGTCCGCGAGCTTTTAAAGCTCAAATGGATTTCCGTCTTTCAGCGCACGCTGACGACCAAAGCCAAGCCGAAACGGCGCAAAGCCGTCCGCCTGCTGCCGACGGAAATGCACAAGCAGTCGGCGAAAGCATTGACCGAAGCGCAGGCGAAAGTCGTCGAAATTCTGATTCGGGAAAACGGCGAAATCGGTTTCACGGAGCTTCTGGAAAAAGCGCAAATCACCGCCTCAGCCGTAAACAGCCTGGAAAAGCGCGGCATCGTGCAGGTTTTCGTCCGCGAGGTTTTCCGCGACCCGCTGGCGCAGGCAAAATTGCCCGAAATACTCGATTTGATTTTGACCGACGGGCAGGAACGCGCGTTTCGCGAAATCGAAAAAGCGGTTTTATCGAATGATTATCGCGCTTTTCTGCTGCACGGCGTGACGGGCAGCGGCAAGACGGAAATTTACATCCGCGCGATGAAAGAAGCGCTCGACGTCGGGAAATCTTCGCTGATGCTCGTACCGGAAATCGCTCTGACGCCGGTTTTCTCGCGCCGTCTGCGCGCGGTTTTCGGCGATGAAGTGGCGATTCTGCATTCGTCTCTCTCGACGGGCGAGCGTTTCGACGAGTGGCGCAGAATCCGCAACGGGCAGGCGCGCATCGCCATCGGGACACGCTCGGCAATCTTTGCGCCCTTGAAAAATATCGGCTTGATAATCGTGGACGAGGAACACGACGGCTCGTATCGGCAGCACGAATCGCCTTTTTATCACGCCAGAGACGTCGCCGTCGTGCGGGCGAATTTCGCAAATGCGACGATTGTGCTCGGCTCGGCGACGCCCGCGCTCGAATCGTTTCACAACGCCAAAAACGGGAAATACGCTTACCTGCATCTGCCGAGCCGCATCGGCAATCGCCCGCTCGCCGCCGCCGAGATGGTCGATATGCGCGAGGTTTTCCGCCAGCAGGGACGCGATGCGATTTTCTCGCCGCAGCTTTTAGATGCAATCGAGGAAACTTACCGGAAAGGCGAGCAGTCGATAATTCTCCTGAACCGGCGCGGTTTTTCGCAGTTCGTTTTGTGCCGCTCGTGCGGCGAGACGATTCGCTGCCAGAACTGCGACATCACTCTGACTTATCACAAGCGCGAAAACGTTCTGCTCTGTCATTACTGCGGCTTTCGCGCCAAAGCGCCGCGCAAATGTCCCTTCTGCGAGTCGAAATTCATTTATTTCGTCGGCGAAGGCACGGAGCAAATCGAGGATATTTTAAAGCGCAAATTTTCCTCCATCCGAATCGCGCGCATCGACCGCGACACGACGCAGAAGCGGCGCGTGTTTGAAGAAACTCTGATGGATTTCGCCGAGCATAAAATCGATATGCTGGTCGGGACGCAGATGCTGGCGAAAGGTCACGATTTTCCGAACGTGACGCTGGTCGGCGTCGTTTCGGTCGATGCGGGCTTGGCTCTGCCGGATTTTCGCTCCGCGGAAAGGACTTTTCAGCTTTTGACGCAGGTTGCCGGGCGCGCCGGGCGCGGGCTTTTGCAGGGTCGTGTGATTATTCAGACCTTTTATCCCGAACATTACGCGCTGCAATTAGCCTGCAATCAGGATTACGAAAAATTTTACGAGGAGGAAATCCGCTACCGGCAGAATCTGGCTTACCCGCCGTTTGCCGCGCTCGCCTGCGTGACGGTGCATCACGAAGATTACGAATACGCCTTCAGCAACGCGCAGGCTTTCAGAGAATGTCTGGCGCAGGCGAACGGCGAAAGAAACGCGCGCGTGCTGGGCGTTGCGCCCGCGCCGCTGGCGAGACTGAAAGGCGAGCATCGCCTGCAAATTCTAATCAAAGCCGTCAACCGCAAAAAGCTGCGCGAGCTGATTGATTTCGCCCTCGCCGGCGCGCAGGAAAACGCCTGCGATTTGCGGATTATAAACGTCGAAATCGACCCGGTGAATCTGTTGTAGAGAAATGCGGAGCGCGGAATGCGAAATGCGGAACAAAAGAAAGTTCTGAATTTTGAATTAGTGGTTTTCCTTAACTTAGAATTCAAAATTCAGAACTCATTCCGCACTCTGCATTCCGCATTCCGCATTTTCTTAATTAATTGCCTGCGAGTTTATCGCCGTCTGGTCGAATTTTATCTGCGTGTAGATTTCCGACAGGGAGACTTTACAGTTGATGGAATCGAGCGCGATGACGTCGTCGCCGACGTTGTAGATGCGGTAAATCCACTGTTTCGGGTTTTGCTTGAAATAATGCTCGACGCGCATCTCGTCTTCCTTGACGAGCAAAACCTCGCGGATGCTGTCCATCGCCAGGTAGCTTTCCAGCTTGACGGTTTTGTCGTAGCTGACGGTGGTGCGCGAAGAAACTTCGACGACGACCGTCGGATTCAGCAAAACGTCCGTTTCGCTATCGGCAAATTTCGGCTCGCCGTTGACGACCACGACATCCGGGTAGGAAAAACGATTGCGGCTGAGCCGGACGCGCATATCGTTGACGTAAACTTCGCATTTATGCCCGCGCGTGCGGCTGCCGATGGCGACGGTCGTGTTCGTGCCGATCAGGTTGTGCCGGCGGCTCGAACCGGCGGCGGCTAACAGTTTACCGTCCATAAATTCGTGCTTGCTGGCGCTCTCGCGCTCCATTTTCAGATATTCGTCGACGGTGTAGCTTTTTTCGGGTTGGGTTTGAGTTCTTTCGTTCATAAAACTAATTCCTTATGTTATCGGCAATCGGAGCCGGATGTTTCCTGCCGCGCGCTGCTTTTTTGTATTTTTTTTCAAAACGGCGATTTCTTCGGATTGGTCTTTACATAACGCGGACGTTTCGTTTACGGTTCGGGTTCGAGGAGAATTTTTATAAGATAAATTCTGACACATTGAAACACGGTTTATCAAGAAGAATATGAAACTAGCTGAATTAGCCGATAAAACGAGGGCGACGATTGAACAGGGCGAGCCGAATCTGGAAATCGAGGGCGCGGCGGGACTCGATATTGCCCGGGCGGGCGACGTCACCTTCCTGGCGAATCCGAAATATACGCCGCAGATTCAACTGACGCGGGCGAGCGCGATTTTTCTGAACGAAAAGGAAAAAATCGAAAGAAAGGACATCGCCGTCCTGCGCGCGAAAGACCCGTATCTGGCTTACACGCGCGCTCTGCGCCTGTTTAATCCCGAGCCGGAAACCGTCTCCTTTATTCACCCGAAAGCCTTCGTCAGCGAAACGGCGCGCATCGGCGAAAACGTCGAGATTCAGGCGAACGCGGTCGTCGGCGAAAACTGCGTCATCGAGCGCGGAACGAAAATCTTCCCGAACGCGACCGTTTACGACAACGTGAAAATCGGCGAAAACTGCCGCATTCACTCGGGCGTCTCGATTCGCGAAAATTCGGAAATCGGCGACAACGTGATTATTCACAACAACACGACAATCGGCTCGGACGGCTTCGGCTACGCCAAGGACGAGGAAAAACGCTGGCTGAAAATCCCGCAGACCGGGCGCGTCGTCATCGAATCGGACGTGGAAATCGGCGCGAATTCGGCGATTGACTGCGCCTCGGTCGGCGAAACCCGAATCAGGCGCGGCGTAAAAATCGACAATCTCGTCCAAATCGGGCATTCCTGCACGGTCGAGGAAGATTCGCTGATTTGCGCCCAGACCGGCTTGGCGGGCAGCTCCGTCATCGGCAAACGCGTGATTCTCGCCGGTCAGGTCGGCATCGCCGGGCATCTGAAAGTCGGCGACGACGTGGTCGTCACGGCAAAATCCGCGACCAGCCACAACGTCGAAAACGGCAAAATCATCTCCGGCGTGCCCGCCTTCGACAACCGCGACTGGCTGCGCTCGATTGCCGCCTTTCGCCGCCTCGGCGAGATGGCGCGAACGCTGCGCGATTTGGAAAAACGCTTAAACGCTTTGGAAAACAAGGAAAATTAACCGCAAAGACGCCGCAGACGCAGAGAATCAACCACGAATTTTCGCGGCTGGTTCTGCTTAAAAATCTCCGCGTCTGCGGCGTCTCCGCACAGGGAAAAATTAACCACGGATTTACACAGATAAACACAAGATATTAAAACAGGATTTGCAGGATAAATGGGATAGAATCCTTTTCTTATCTGCGTTTATCTGTGTAAATCTGTGGTTTCATTTTCCTAAAAATCTCCGCGTCTGCGGCGTCTCTGCGGTGAATTTCGCAGCGAGGTCTGGAATTTTGCGCCCGATTTTGTAATCATTGAATCAAGGAGAAAAATTTTATGACGCCGGAAACGCAGGTATCTGCCGGAAAAGAAATGTCCGCATCGGGCTACGACACCACGCCGATAAGCGCGGAAGCGCGCGAGCGATTGGCGCGCGATTTGACGAGCGAAGAACGCCGCATTTTGCTCAATCACGGGACTGAGCCGCCGTTTTGCGGCAATCTGACCGACAATAAGCAGGACGGCACTTACGCCTGCAAATTGTGCGGCTTGCCGCTTTTTCGCTCGGACTCGAAATTTCATTCGGGAACGGGCTGGGCTTCGTTTTATCAATCTTTCGACAAGGCGCACATCAGGTATATCCGCGACGTGAGCTACGGGATGATTCGCACGGAAATCCGCTGCGCGCGCTGCGACGGGCATCTCGGACACGTTTTCCCGGACGGTCCGCCGCCGACCGGGCAGCGATATTGCCTGAATTCGGCATCGCTGGATTTCTTTCCGGCGGGCGAGAACATTAAGCAGAAAGTTTAGTCAGAACCGCCTGCGGTAGCGGGCGGGCAATTTGATGTGGGATGTGGGAATGCGGATTTGGGATTTGCCATCGGCAAACGACCAATCCCAAATCCCAAATCCCAAATCCCACATCATTTGAC
>JALZHR010000039.1 GCA_030860665.1 Acidobacteriota bacterium | reverse complement strand
AAATGAGGCTGAGAAAAAGGCTTTGTCGCCCGAAATGTCTGATGTGCAGCAGCAGGCGGCGGCTGAGATTCCGGCGCTTGCCTGGTTGATATTCGTCGGCGTAATTCGGAAACTGTCTGCGGACGCAGTTGCGGGAAAATTGAAAGCGACTGCATTACGGCAGCCTCAAGATCCGGTTGGACAGCGTTGTTATAGAAGGAGACTGCGGGCAATGGATCAGTTTTACCTGACCACAAAGCTAGGGCACGGGTGTGTGCGTCCACAGGCAGTTTTCCGGTCGCCAGGCGATATAAAGTTGCTCCGAGAGCAAAAATATCGCTTTTAGGTGAAGACTGGGTGCGAAGAATTTCTAAGGTTTTTGTTTTATTTATGGTCATCAGCGAATTTCTGATGTGCGATGAGGCTTTGAGGGTTTGTTCGAGCGGGGCGTATTCGAGCGTCGCAAAATTTATGCTGTCGTGAGTTCTGATTTCATTGGCGTAAATTTTGGCGATGCCGAAATCCAGCAGGCGAATTTGATTTTTAGCGTTTATTTTGATGTTTGAAGGCTTTACGTCCCGGTGCACGACGACCGGGTTTTGACCGTGCAGATATTCGAGCGCGTCGATCAGCTGAAGCATCCAATCGTTGATTTGCTCAGGCTCGAATCTGCCCGAATTTCTTTTCATCAGCCGTTCCAAATCGATGCCGCCGACAAATTCCATAACGAAATAGTGATTGTCGTTTTCGATAAAATAATCCAGTGATTTGGGAATTGCCGGATGCGTCAGTTTGGCGAGAAGCTGCGCTTCCTGTTCAAAGGCGTCGGTCATTATTTTTTTGCTTTCCTCTTCAGTCTCCTGACAGAAACTTAATTCCTTGACCGCCACCTGACAATTCAACCGTTTATCCAATGCCAGATAAATTGTCGCCATTCCGCCGCGATTCAACACCTGGATAATCTGGTATCTGTTTTGTAATAAATCTTCAAACATTTTGCCGCTCTCCAATTTTTTAGACACTTCGAGCTGGAATTGCTAAAAATTCAAAAAAAACTCGGTTTAATTACGAACGGTTAAAAAGGGATTGTTCCTGATAGTTAGCGGTAGCAAAGATTTCTCGGGAAACTTCGGCGACAAAATCTTCAGGCTGAAAGATGAAATTTGAATTTGGTCGGTCGGAAGAAACAAAAGCGTTTCATTAGGCTGCACGGTTTTGGGTCCGACCGTTATCGAATTGACCCCGTAATTGGTTACCGTAAAGCAATGATTGTCCGAAAAGACCAGGCTGGCTTGCAGTTTGCTGATTTGAGGGTCGTCGAGGAAAACTTCGACCTCGGAAGAATCTTTTTCTCTTCCGATTAAAACGAACCGCTTGTAAATCGGAATTTCTTCCACCTGATTTCCGTTTTTGGAAATCATCAATTGAAACAAAGGGTTTTCGGAGACTTTTTTGGCGGCGGGTTTCGGTTCCAGGTGACTGGTCTTAATTCCTTTGGTGTTTTCTTCGTCCCAGAAAGCGGCGATTTCAAACATCGGCGGGATAAGATTTTTATCGAGCTTGACGTTGACCGTAATCTTAGTCGCCGAAAGCGAGTTAGCGCCCGCCAGTTCAAGCGCTCTTTCAAGAATCAGGTCACTCAGATTTTTTTCCAGCGCCAGACGTTTTTTATTTTGCCAGTGATAATCGTCCGCCGGGTTGAGAAAAACGATGAATTTTGAAGGAACCTGAGCGAGACCTTTGGGCGGAACAAACATTTCGTCCTGCAAAATTGCGTCGAGACCTCTCAGAATGTTGTTCATAAACTCTTCCGACTTTTTGGAAGGCTGGGATAAATCTATGACTCCGTTGAGCGGATCGCTTTCGGCGGTATCGTCCAGCCAATTTCGCAGTCTCTCAAAAAAACCTTGTTTCTTCATAACGGTTTATCCTCTCTGTAAATATTTGGAAGCAAAGGCAGACCAGTAGAATAAATCAATCTACTAAATGAAATTTCGGATTTTTACTTGATTTTACAAGCCAGATGTTTTGGAAACTGTCGCCGGGCAGTTAGCGTTCGATAAAGATTCCCGAATAACCGAACTCTAGGGCGTGGAGGTTTCCAATTCACACAAACAGAGAAATTAAATTCTGTAAAAATACATCGGAAATTTAAGTTTTTTTTTGCAGCGCGATTCGGCGGCGGCGAAAACCGAAATCGGCAATTTCCTAACCTCAATTATCCTTTATTCTTAAGAGCTAAAACTTAATTTAACATCTCAATTTTATTAAAAATGAAAATTATTTCCTGGAATTTCAAGTCTCCCGCTGGCTTTTCGGTTTAAAACAATTCTAAGATTTATTTCCGAAGATGTATTTTTTTCAGTTTAGAACACTCTGTAAGTTAGAAATTAATATAAAGAGAGATTGTAGAATGGAAATAAACTCGCCCCATTTGTCATTCGAAACAATCACCGATTTGGCATTGGACAATTTGCCTGATGCAGAGACGGGATTACACGCTGAAGCCTGCCCGCAATGCGAGCTAAAACTGGCTCGTGTTGCCTCATTTATCGAGATAATGAGACGGGACACAACCGAAGAAGTTCCCCAATCCGCGTTCACAGCCGTGCTGCGCGCTTTTGAGGAACGGCGAACGAAACCGGAAAATACGCAAACCGCGATGCAGAAACTACGCGCCGTGCTGCGCTTTGACAGCGCGCAAATGATGGCGATGAATTTCGGTTTTCGCTCGGCGGTCGCGGCTGATTCGCGCCAGCTGCTGTTTGTTATCGGAGATGGAACACTCGATTTACGCATCACGCGCGCGGCAGCGGCGGCGGATAGCTGGACGATTTCCGGTCAGATGCTCGGCGAAATTTTCGCCGGCAAGGTAGAATTACAGGGAGAAATCAATCTGGCAGCGGAATTTGATTCTCAGAGTCATTTTACTTTGCCGCCGGTTCCGCGCGGGAATTACCGGCTTCGGCTTTATTCGGAAAGCTGCGAGGTCGAAATTCCCGAGCTGGTTATCGCGTGAGAAGGCTTGAAAAAGTGCGTCCGACCAGAGATACCGGATGAACTTGAGATTCTAATGGTGAATTCCCCCCAAGAGTTCAAAGGCGAAAATTCGACGCGAAAAAATCCCGCTTCGGGTAAAGCGAAACTTGCCCGCCGGTTGATGAACGTCTGTCTCGATTCGTGGGCGAGCAATCCGCGCCGTGCCGTTCGCGCCGCGCAATTGCTCGCGTTTCTGGCTGAAAACAAGCCGGAACCCGAAATCGGCGCGCTGGCGGATTGGGCTGCCGGGCTGTCGCAGATGATTAACGGGCAGCTGCGCCGCGCCGTCGCCCGTTTTGACGACGCGCAGGCAAAATTCTTAGGTCTGAATCAGAAACACGACGCTGCTTCGACGCAGGTCGGAAAACTTTACCCGCTGGCGATGCTCGGTCGTTTCGAGGAAGCGGTCGAATGCGGGCTGCGGGCGCGGCAGGATTTTCTCGACTGCGAAGATTACGCCGCCGCCGGACGCATCGAAACGAATCTCGGCAATATCTATCAGCGCCGCGACGAATACGACAAAGCCGAGCAGTTTTTGCGGCTGGCGCGCGAGCGATTCGTTTCGCTCAACGATTTCAAAACTCTGGCGCAGATTACCAACTCGCTCGCCTACGTTCTTTCGCACCGCTGCCAATTCCGCGAAGCCGAAAAATTTTACGAAGAAGCTCTCGAGTTCGCCGCGCAGACCGAATTGATGGTCACAAAGGCTGAAATCGAATCGAACATCGGTTATTTTTCGCTTTTTCAAGGGCGCTATGACCGCGCGCTGGAATTTCTGGAAAAGGCGCGTTCGAGCTATGCCGAGCTCGGAATGCCGCATCAATCGGCGGTCGCCGAGCTCGAAATGGCGGACGCGTATCTGGAACTGAATCTGCACAGCGAAGCTGCCGCAATTTATAAGCGGGTGATTCCGATGTTCTCCGAAATCGGAATGCCGTTTGAACACGCGCGCGCTCTAATCAATTTCGCCCGCGTTCTATTCGTTCCCGGAAAGGCGGGAAAGTCGTATGCTCTCCTGAAGGCGGCGCGGCAGACCTTTAAGGAAACGGGCAGCAAGGTCGGCGAAGCGATAGTGCTGCTCAACGAAGCGCAGTTTTTATTCGCCGAGGGAAAATTTGAAGAAACCATCAAAATGCTCGGACAAAGCGAAGTGCCGTTTTCGCAAGCCGGAATAAAAGGCGCATTCGCCTGGGCGGATTATCTCCGCGCCGAATCGTGGCGGGCGCTCGGCAATCTGTCGGATGCGCAGAAACTTTTGGAAGAAACCCTGCAATACGCGGAAACAAACCAGATTCCTCTGCTCGTCGTGCGCTGTCTGACCTCGCTCGGGCTGCTGGCGAAAACCGCGGCTGATTTAAAAACGGCTGAAAATTATTTTAAAAGTGCCGTCTCGCTGATTGAAAATCTGCGCGCGCCGCTGCCGTCCGAGGATATTCGCACCGCTTTTTTCGGCGATAAGCTGACGCCGTATCACGAACTCGTGAAGATTTGTCTGAACGACGAAAAACGGGTCGGCGAGGCTTTTGAAATTATCGAAAAATCGCGTTCGCGAACGCTGCTCGAAATGATGCGGCACAACGGAAACGGCGCTGCCGTCAACGGTAATAATCTGGATTTGCGCCGGAAAATCACCGATTTGCGCGAAGAATTAAACTGGCTTTACAACCAAATCAATCTGCCGACGCGCGAAAACGCCAACCGCACTCTCGCGACGGTGCAGAAACTACAGGAAGCCGCCCGCGAGCGCGAAAATACTATCGACGAGCTTACGCGCCAGATAAATCTGCGCGAGCCGCAAAAATTTGAAGCGGGAAATCAGGCGTTCAATTTCGCCGAGCTGCAAAAAAGTCTCGGCGGCGAAACGGTTCTGGTCGAATTTGTCGAAATCGACGGAGTTTTTTCGGCGTTCGTCGTTTCGGATGCGTCGGTGCGCGTTTTTTCGCCGTTGTGCCGGGCTGACGACGTTACTGCGCTCCTGGCGCGGCTTAATTTTCAACTTGACGCTTTGCGCAGCAACTCACAGCTTATCGCGCCGCATTTTTACGAGCTGACTTTACGAACGCGCCGGGTTTTACAGGAATTTTACGATTTATTGCTGCGCCCGCTGGAAGCGGCAATCGGGCTGCGCCGCCTGGCGATTGTGCCGCATCGGGCTTTGCATTACGTTCCGTTTCACGCTCTTTACGACGGTTTAGGCTACGTCATCGAAGACCGCGAGACGATTTACGCGCCGAGCGCTTCGATTTTGCAGAACTGCCTGCGAAAGCCGCCCCGCCGGCTCGAAAATTTTCTGCTGGTCGGTTTTGCGGACGAGCAGATTCCGCTTGTCAATGAAGAAATCGAAACAATCGCCGCGCTTTTTACGAATTCGACGATTTTGCTCGACGAACGGGCAAACTCGGGCGAAATAAAAAAAAATGCTTCCGGCGCGGACGTTCTGCATCTCGCCTGTCACGGAAAATTCAGGGCGCAAAATCCGCTTTTTTCTTCGCTTAAGCTAGCCGACGGCTGGCTGACCGTGCGCGAAATCGAAAATTTGAAATTAAACGCCGATTTAGTCGTTTTGAGCGCGTGCGACACGGGCGTGAATTACGTCGCCCCGGGCGACGAGCTTTTGGGTTTGGCTCGCGGATTTTTCTCCGCCGGAGCCAGCTCGCTCGTTTTGAGTTTATGGAATGTGCACGACGCGACGACCGTTCAACTGATGCGGCATTTCTACGAGGAAATCAGGCGCGGCAAAACGCCCGCTGCGGCTTTGCATAAGGCGCAATGCGAAATTCTGAAAAAACATCCGCACCCGTTTTTCTGGTCGCCGTTTTTTCTTATCGGAAGATGAGAAATTTCTCGTTCGGGATTTTCTTTGATTTTTTTTGTATCAGTTGTATTTTTTTGCTGCTTTCGCCCTCTGTATGTCTACCAACGTCTGTTCACGACATTCTGCCTCCTAAAGTCTATTTCTGCGACAAAAGTTTGTTTTTGCGAGGAGAAAGTATGACCCAAACAAATATCTTCCTGAATTGTCTCTTAACCTGCTTTTTATTTTTAGCGGTCGTTTTGGTTTTACCGGACGCCGGTTACGCTCAGGGCGGCAGCGGCGGCTACGTGCCGGGTGAAATCATCGTTAAGCTAAGAGATACCAGTGACTTACAGGCGGTTTCCGAGCAGTATAATTTGTCGGAGCAGCCGCTTGACCAGTTTTCTTCGCAAAAGATTTTTCGTCTGGAAATTCTTGATACGACTTCACCGGCAGAAATGATTTCGCAGCTTTTGGCGGACGGCGGCGAGCGCATCCTTTACGCCGAGCCGAATTATCTGGTGCAGACGCCCGAAAATACCGGAGAGTTTTGGACGGTCGGGCAATCCTGGACGGTCGGGCAATCCTGGACAGTCGGGCAATCCTGGACGGTCGGCGCAGGCATCAGCGGAAACGGTTTGTGGTTTCGCCAAAGGATAAAATTGGATGAAGCGCAGCGCGTTACATCCGGTGCGGGAGTAACTGTCGCCGTTCTCGATACGGGAGTTGACCGCAATCACTTCGTCCTGGCTCCGCAGCTCCTCAATGGTTTCGATTTTGTGGATTATGACAGCGACCCGAGTGAAGTCGGAATGCCGGTGGTCAATCCCGGTTACGGGCACGGTACGCACGTTGCAGGTCTCGTCGCCGCAGTTGCGCCGCAGGCAAAAATTTTACCCGTCCGCGTTGCGGATGAGAACGGGACCGGCAACGTTTGGGATTTAGCACAGGCTTTGCGTTATGCGGCGACGGTTGATCCGGACGGCAATCCGGAAACTAACGATAGCGTGCGCGTAGTTAATATGAGTCTCGCTATGCCCCACCAGAGCAATCTTTTGAGCGAAACTATTTCCGGCATTACCTGCGAGGAGAATAGACCGTGTTTTGCTAAGGACGGGCGCGGGGTTGTGGTTATCGCCGCCGCAGGCAACAGCGGCGCTGCTATTCCCGAATATCCGGCGGCGACGCCAAACGTATCGGGTTTGCTTGCGGTTGCGGCAACCAATCAAGCCGACCGCCGCGCCGCTTTTTCGACTTACGGAAATTGGGTTCGGGTCGGCGCGCCGGGCGTGAGGGTCGTCTCGACCGTGTCGGGCAATCTTTTTGCCGCGTGGAGCGGAACTTCGATGGCAGCCCCGCTCGTCGCCGGAGAAGCGGCTCTGATTCTCTCTCGTTACCCGGCTTTCAAAGCATCCGACACGACTAATTTTATCGTCTTAAAATCCGATTCAATCACCGGCGACGTTCAGAAACGCATCAACCTTTATGAAGCCGTTAAATAGTTTGAAGCTCGTGCAAATTAAAGCGCCTTTATTTTCATCTTTCGACAAGATTGTTTCGTAAAAAAGCTTTCACCGCACAGACGCGGAGACGCTGAGATTGAGAATGATGAGAAGAAACCACAGATTATCACGGATAACCGCAGATTATTTATTAATTATCTTTCTG
>JALZHR010000003.1 GCA_030860665.1 Acidobacteriota bacterium | reverse complement strand
GCTTATAACCGCGTCCTGCAGCTCGGCGGAAGCTCGGTCAGACGCGATTCGGTCGATGCCCGCGTCGTGTCGGACGTGATGAACGAAACCGGAGCGTTAATCAATTCGCAGAACGAGGTCGGCGGTTATCCCGCTTTGAACTCCGCGCCCGCGCCGACGGACACGGACGGCGACGGTATGCCGGACAGTTGGGAAACGACGAACGGGCTGAATCCGAACGACCCGAGCGACGCCGCGCAGGTCAACGGCAGCGGATACACGAATCTGGAAACTTATCTGAACGGCGGCTCGCTCATTCCGACGGCGGCAGGCGTGACGGTTTCAGGGCAGGTTCTGGATGCGGGCGGTCGCGGCGTTGCCAAAGCGCAGGTCATCGTGATGGATACATCCGGCAGCGAGGTCGGGCGCGCCGTCACCAACGGGTTCGGCTATTTCGTTTTCGAGGGAATTACAGCCGGAGAAACTTATATTATCTCGGTCAGCAGCAAGCGTCACACGTTCGCCAATCCGACGCAGGCGGTGACCGTCAGCGAGGACGTGAGCGGCATCCTGTTCAGAGCCGATAATTGATTCGAGGGGAAATAAAAATGCAAAATCGTCGTGATTTTTTACAACTTCTTTTAGCCGGCGCGGGCGCCGGGCTAGTTCTGCCGCAGATTTCGTTCGGGCAGACTACGGGACAAACTTCCGCCGATGTCTGGGCGACCGAGTATCCGAAAATTTTAGCGCGCATCAAGCCGCCGAAGTTTCGCAAAAAAGACTATTTGATAACGAAATACGGCGCGGTGGCGGACGGAAAAACTCTTTCGACCGAAGCCTTTAGAAAAGCGATTGACGAATGCAGCCGAAAAGGCGGCGGGCGCGTCGTCGTTCCGGCGGGCGTGTTTCTGACCGGCGCGATTCATCTGAAATCGAACGTCAATCTGCACGTCTCGAAAGGCGCGACCATTAAATTTTCGACCGACGCGAGAGATTATCTGCCGATTGTCCACACGCGGTGGGAAGGAATGGAGCTGATGCACTATTCGCCGCTCATCTACGCCTACGAGCAGACGAATATCGCCATCACGGGCGAGGGCACACTGGACGGGCAGGGCAAGGCGATGTTCTGGAAATGGCACGGAAACCCGCGTTACGGCGGCGACCCGAAAGTCATCAGCCAGCGACCTGACCGCGACAAGCTCTACAAGATGATGGAGACGGGCGTCCCGCTCCAGCAGAGAATTTTCGGCGAAGGCACATACCTGCGCCCGCAGTTCATACAGCCTTATAAATGCAAAAACGTTTTGATTGAAGGCGTGAAAATCATCGATTCGCCGATGTGGGAAGTTCATCCCGTTTTGTGCGAAAACGTGATTGTCAGAAAGCTGCATATCGCGACGCACGGTCCGAACAACGACGGCTGCGACCCGGAATCGTGCAAGGACGTTTTGATTGAAGACTGCTTTTTCGACACGGGCGACGACTGTATCGCCATCAAATCGGGCAGAAACGAGGACGGTCGCCGTCTGAACGTGCCGACCGAAAACGTCATCATTCGCGGCTGCACGATGCGCGACGGTCACGGCGGCGTGACCATCGGCAGCGAGATTTCCGGCGGCGTCCGCAACGTTTTCACGGAAAACTGCACGCTCGACAGCCCCGATTTGTGGACTGCCTTGCGCGTCAAAAACAACGCCTCGCGCGGCGGCAAGCTGGAGAATTTTTATTTCCGGAACATCAAGGTCGGCGTCGTTTCGCGCGCCGTCGTCGAGATTGATTTCAACTACGAGGAAGGCGCGAAAGGCAAATTTATCCCGCTCGTCCGCAATTACGTGGTCGAAAATCTGACCTGCGGAAAAGGCAATCGCGCCGTAGATTTGCAGGGCTTGGACAACGCGCCGATTTACGACATCGTGATGAAAAACTGCACGTTTGAAACGATTGAAAAGCCGAGCGTCGTGAAAAACGTGCGCGGCGTCAGGCTCGAAAACGTGAAGATTAACGGAAAAATCGTGGACAGCCTGGAAAACGCGGCGACGAAGAAAACCGCGTGAAAAAGATTTCTATGAATTGCCGCCAGCTTTAGCTGGTGGATAAGAATTGCAGAACAACAACGGCTTTAGCCGAATTTAATTAAAAAAATCATCCTTTTTGCTTTAGCTGAAATTAGGCTAAAGCCTGAAGGAAAGTTCAAAAATAAAATTAGGCTAAAGCCTCTTCTTTATCATGAAACTCTCCACTAGCTAAAGCTAGTGGCAATTGAAAAGGCATCTGCTGATTATTAAAATGAGCGAACAAAACTCAATCAATCGTCGTGATTTCGTCAAATCGGCTGGACTCGCCGCCGCTTCGGTTTTGCTGTCGAGCGCCTCGCACGTTTCGGCACAGCAGGCGGGCGGAAAACGCCGCTACGCGATTGTCGGCACGGGGCATCGCGCGACCGGAATGTGGGGCAGGGATTTGGCGCAGAAATACGCCGACGAAGTCGAATTCGTCGGGCTTTGCGATAAGAATTACAAGCGCGTCGAAGCCGGGCGGCAGCTAATCGGCGTCGATTGCCCGACGTTTACGAATTTCGACGAAATGCTCGTCAAAGCCAAACCGGAAATGCTGATGGTGACGACGGTCGATTCGACGCATCACGAATTCATCAACAAGGCGGTCGCTAAAGGCATCACCGTCATCACGGAAAAACCGATGGTCACAGAAGCCAATCAGTGCCAGTCGGTTCTGAACGCGGAACGGAAATATAAAAATCCGATTATCGTCACCTTCAACTATCGCTACGCGCCGAAGCACCAGAAAATCAAGGAGATAATACAGGCGGGCGAAATCGGCGAGGTGACTTCGGTCGATTTTTCGTGGTTTCTCGACACCAGTCACGGCGCGGATTATTTTCGCCGCTGGCATCGTCTGAAAGCGGGCGGCGGCAGCCTCTGGGTGCACAAGGCGACGCATCATTTCGATTTGATAAACTGGTGGCTCAATGCCGACCCTACGGAAGTTTCGGCTTACGGCGAGCTGAACGTTTACGGCGCGAAAAACAGCCCGTTTCGCTACACGAACTGCCGCCCTTGCCCGCACAAATCGAAATGCCCGTTCTACTGGGATATGACGAAGAACGCGCGCCTGATGAAGCTTTACGCCGAAGCCGAGGACGTTGACGGATATTACCGCGACGGCTGCGTTTTCCGTCCGGATGTAGACATTTACGACACGATGTCGGCGGTCGTGAAATATTCAAACGGCGTCAGTATGAATTATTCGCTCAACGCGGCGATGCCGATGGAAGGCTACCGTCTCGCATTCAACGGCACGAAAGGACGCCTCGAAGTGCGCGACTACGAGCGCCAGCCGTGGCAGGTCGACGAAAAATCCGAAGCCTATCTGATTAAAAATTTTACGGGCAAGCGCGAAAAACTGGATATGCCGCAAATCGAAGGCGGGCACGCGGGCGGCGACGACCGCCTGCGCGACGTGATTTTCAAAAACGCGAAAGTGCCGGATTATCTGAAACTGCCGGGGGCGCGCGCCGGGGCGATGTCGTGCCTGACCGGAATCGCGGCGCGAACGAGCGTCGAGCAGAAAAGACCCGTCAAAATCAGGGAGCTGGTTCGGTTATAAATTTATGAAGCTGCTGCTGAGCGTTTTATCATTAATTTTCGTTTTCAGCTTCGTCGCTTTCGGACAGAAGCAGCTGCCGACCGTTTTTCTGGTCGGCGACTCGACGATGGCTGACAAGCCGCTGGAAGACAATCCCGAGCGCGGCTGGGGACAAATTCTGCCGCGTTATTTCGACGGCGATAAAGTCGTGATTAAAAATCACGCCGTCAACGGTCGCAGCACAAAGAGTTTTCGCGACGAAGGTCGCTGGGACGCGGTTTTGAAGGAACTGAAAAAAGATGATTGGGTTTTCATACAGTTCGGTCACAACGACCAGAAAAGCGAAGACCCGAAACGCTACGCCGCGCCTAACACGGATTATCGAAACAATTTAGCGCGATTCGTAAACGAAGCCCGCGCCGCCGGAGCAAGAGTTTTGCTGATTACGCCCGTGATGCGTCGCCGGTTCGACGAAAGCGGGAAATTTTTCGACACGCACGGCGAATATCCGGCGGCGGTCAAAGCCGTGGCGAAGGAATTAAACGTTCCGCTGCTCGATTTGCACCGGAAAAGCCAAACCGTTATCGAACAGCACGGCGCGGAAGGCTCGAAAAAGATTTTTCTGCATTTCGGCGCGAACCGTTTCGACAAAATTAAGGAAGAGAAAAAAGACGACACGCATTTCAGCGAATACGGCGCGTCCGTGATGGCTTCGCTGATTACGGACGGCTTGCGCGAGCTGAATCTCGACGTCGCCGCGCATCTCAAAGGTTCGGATTTCAAGGAAAAATTCGCATTTGAATTGCCGAAAATCTACGAGCCGCATTTTTCCCGGCAGATTTTCAGAATCACCGATTTCGGCGCGAAAGCGGACGGCTTGACGCTGAACACCAAAGCCGTCAACGACGCGATAGAAGCGGCTGCAAAAGCGGGTGGCGGAACAATCATTTTTCCTAAAGGAGTCTGGCTGACCGGACCGATTGTTTTAAAAAGCAACGTCCGGCTGCATCTGGAAAAAAATGCGCTGCTGTCCTTCAGCAAAAACCGCGACGATTTTCCGCTGGTCGAAACCACTTTTGAAGGCGTCGCCACGTATCGCGCGCAAGCGCCGATTTCCGCCGTCCGCGCCGAGAATATCGGCATCACGGGCGAAGGAATCATCGACGGCGGCGGCGACGCGTGGAAGCCGGTCAAGCGAAGCAAGCTGACCGAATCGGCGTGGAAACAGCTCGTCGCTTCGGGCGGAAAAGTCAGCGCGGACGGCAGCATCTGGTATCCGTCCGAAAGCGCGCTGAAAGGCAGCCTCGCGGGCGACATCGGCAGAACCGGGGCGGGCAAAACCAAAGCGGATTTTGAAGCCGTCAAAGATTTTCTGCGCCCGAATATGGTGCAGCTGACCGAAAGCAAAAACATTCTGGTCGAAGGCGTCACGTTTCAGAATTCTCCCGCCTGGACGCTGCATTTCGTCGTCAGCGAGCACATCACCGTGCGCGGCGTTAAAGTCAAAAATCCGTGGTACGGGCAAAACAACGACGCCGTCGATTTGGAATCGAGCCGTAACGCTCTGCTGGAAAATTGCATTTTCGACACGGGCGACGACGCTATCACTTTGAAATCGGGACGCGACGAGCAGGGACGAAAGAGAGGAATCCCGACCGAAAACGTCATCGCGCGAAATATGACCATTTATCACGCGCACGGCGGATTCGTCATCGGCTCGGAAATGTCGGGCGGCGTGCGAAACGTTTTCATCTCGAATTCGACGTTTATCGGAACCGACATCGGCTTGCGCTTTAAAACGCAGCGCGGGCGCGGCGGTCTGGTCGAAAAGGTTTACGCCGCCAACCTTTTGATGAAAGACATTCCGGGCGACGCGATTCTTTTCGATATGTATTACGGCGGAAAAGAACAAAAAGGCGAAAAATTTGCCGTCACCGAAGCCACTCCGCGCTTTCAGGATTTTTTCTTTCACGATATCGTCATTCAGGGCGCAAAACGCGGAATCTTCGTGCGCGGCTTGCCGGAGATGAACGTGAAAAACCTGCGGATGGAAAATTTAATCGTGCAAGCCGAGACGGGATTTTATGCCGAAGAAGGCGAAAACATCTCGATAAAAAATCTTACGCTGCTGACCACGAATACGAACCCGGTTTTCACGATTCACAACAGCAAAGCGATTCTGCTCGATAACGTTAAATACAAAAACGGCGCGGATTTGCTGGTAAATGTTTCCGGCGAGGCGACCAGAGACGTTCGATTGCTGAATACCGACGTGTCGAACGCCAAAAAGGATTTTCAGTTTTCCGGCGGCGCGTCGAGCGCGGTCGTCAGCCAAAAATAAAATGAAGAAAATCATCCTTTTAATCGCAGTTTTCGTTTTTCTGACCGGCGGCGCGGCGGCGCAGAAACAGCCCGTCACCGTTTATCTGGCGGGCGACTCGACGATGGCGGAGAAAAAACCCGAGAAACGACCCGAAACCGGCTGGGGCGAGATGTTCCAAAAATATTTCGACGCCGCGAAAGTCAAAATCGAAAATCACGCGCAGAACGGACGCAGCACGAAAACTTTTATCTCGGAAAATCGCTGGCAGGCGATTGTCGATAAACTGAAAAAAGGCGACTACGTTTTCATCCAGTTCGGGCACAACGACGGCGCGAAAGATA
The DNA here is from genome assembly GCA_030860665.1 of Acidobacteriota bacterium. Lineage (GTDB taxonomy): Bacteria > Acidobacteriota > Blastocatellia > Pyrinomonadales > Pyrinomonadaceae > JALZHR01. The sequence goes on along the minus strand of JALZHR010000003.1, from coordinate 3,222 downwards.
AACCGGAGCGCTACACGCCGCCGGAAGATTACCGGAAAAACCTGAGCCGGTTCGTCGAAGAAGTGCGGGCGAGAAAAGCGATTCCGGTTTTGCTGACGCCCGTGATGCGGCGCAAATTCGACGCCGACGGCAAATTCGTCGACCAGCACGGCGTTTATCCGGGCATCGTGCGCGAGGTAGCGAAAGAATACAAAGTCGCCCTGATCGATATGCACCGAACCAGCGAACGAGTTCTCGTCGACTACGGCGTCGAAGAATCCAAAAAACTGTTTCTGCAATTACAGGCGGGAGAAAATGCGAATTACCCGAACGGCGTCAACGACAACACGCATTTTGTTCCCAGAGGCGCGGAAGAAATGGCAAAGCTCGCAGTCGAGGGAATTAAGGAACAAAAAATCGGCTTGCGAAAATATCTGAAAAAGTAATTATGAAAATCTTTACCAGCTTTATTCTTTTAGTTTTTTTGTCGGTGACGGCGGTTTTCGCTCAGACTCAAAACGGTCAACAGCCGCTTTCCGAGCGTTTAACCGATACTTTGATGAACCGCATCTGGACGGACGACAAAACGCCGCCGGGAATTCCCGCGAAATGGAATTACGAGCAGGGCGTTCAGTTAAAAGCCGTCGAGCAGATGTGGTATAAAACGGGCGACGCGAAATATTTCAATTTCATCAAAGCCGGAATGGACTTCTGGGTGCAGCCGGACGGAACTATTAAGGGCTACGAGGTCGAAGAATACAACATCGACCACGTCACGCCCGGGCGCGCTCTGCTGACGCTCTACCGCGTCACGAACGACGCGAAATATCGAAAGGCGATAGAGCTTCTGCGCTCGCAGTTAAAGACTCACCCGCGCACGAAGGAAGGCGGCTTCTGGCACAAAAAGATTTACCCGTGGCAGATGTGGCTCGACGGGCTTTATATGGGACAGCCTTTCTACGCCGAATATTCGCAGGTTTTCGGCGAGGACAACTGGAACGACATCGCCAACCAGTTCGTCTGGATGGAAAAACACGCCCGCGACCCGAAAACCGGCTTGCTATATCACGGCTGGGACGAATCGAAAGAGCAGCGCTGGGCGAACAAGGAAACCGGACTCAGCCCGCACGTCTGGGGACGCGCGATGGGCTGGTACGCGATTGCGCTGGCTGACGTTTTGGACTATTTCCCGAAAAATCACCCGCGCCGCGCCGAAATCGTCGCCATTTTCAACCGCGAAGCCGAAGCGATTGCCAAATATCAGGACAAAGCCGGACTCTGGTGGGACATCATCGATTTAGCCGGAAAAGAGAAAAATTATCGCGAATCTTCCGCCTCGGCGATGTTCGTCTATTCTCTGGCAAAAGGCGTCCGGCAGGGAAATCTTCCCGAAAAATATCTGGAAACGGCGCGCAAAGGCTGGGCTGGAATCAGAAAAGAGTTTATTAAGGAAAGACCCGACGGCGCGCTCGATTGGGAAGGCACGGTTTCGGTTTCCGGTTTGGGCGGAAATCCTTATCGCGACGGCAGTTACGAGTATTATATGAGCGAAAAGCTGCGCACCAACGACGCCAAAGGTTTGGGTCCGGCGGTGATGGCGGCGGTCGAAATGGAACATCTCGAACGCGGCGGCAACGCGAGAATCGGCGCGCGCAAAACCGTTCTGCTCGACGATTATTTCAACCGCGAAGTCCGCAAGGACGGCTCGATCTGGCACTACAAGTGGACTGAGAAAAATCATCCCGGTTTCTATGCCTGGGGCAAGCAGTTTGAATCTTTCGGCGCGGCTCTGGACACGCTCTCGCAAGCGCCGACCGCCGCAAACTTGAGAAACGCGGACGTTTACATCATCGTCGACCCGGACACGGAAAAGGAAACGGAAAAACCGAATTTCATCTCGCAGGCTGACGCGAAAACGATTGCCGACTGGGTCAAAGCGGGCGGCGTCCTCGTCCTGATGGGCAACGATTTCGGCAACGCCGAGTTCGACAATTTTAACGTTCTGGCGCGTCAGTTCGGCATCGAGTTCAACAAGGACAGCAAATATCGCGTGCAGAACAACAATTTCGTCGAAGGCAAAATCACGGTCGCCGACGGCAACCCGATTTTTAAGACGGCGCGCACGCTGTATCTGAAAGAAGTCTCGACGCTGAATCTTTCGTCGCCCGCCAAAGCGGTTCTGGAAGCGAACGGCGACAAAATTATGGCGACCGTTAAATTCGGCAAGGGAACGGTTTTCGCCGTCGGCGACCCGTGGCTCTACAACGAATACGTGGACGGCAGAAAACTGCCCGCCGAGTATCAGAATCTTCAGGCGGCGCAGGATTTGAGTGCGTGGCTGCTGGCGCAGGCGCGAAAGAGAAAATAAGAACGCGAAAACGCTTGTAGGGGCACGCCCAAGTGCCTGCCCGAAGCGTCTGCAAAGACGCTAATCAAGATTAAATAAATTCAATGTTGAATTTAATGAACGCGTTTATTCGCTCTCGCTCATTGGGCAGGCACCCGGGCGTGCCCCTACGGAATCGCTTGAAATTAAATTTTCAAAACAAATTTGTAAAAATTATGATTAAAAATATCACCGGAATTTTCGTTTTAACCTTTGCATTTTCGCTCGTTTCGTTTGCCCAGCAGACGCGCGAGCCGAGCGCGCCGATTCGCCCGTTTGTGGTTTTGAAAAAGCAGTCGCTGGCGGATTTGCAGAAAAAGCTGAGCACGGATAACAAGGTCGAGGATTTAATCGGCGGCGCGGGAATGGAGCTGCGCGTCGCCGTCCAGCACGATAAAAAGCGCGAAACCTCCGAAGCCGAAAGTCACGACGCTTCGGACGATGTTTACTACGTTCTGGAAGGCTCGGCGCAGTTGACGCTCGGCGGAAAGCTGGAAAATCCGCGCGAGACGTCGCCGGGCGAGTGGCGCAGCGCGCGCATCGTCGGCGGTCAGACGTTTGAAATCAAAAAGGGCGATTTGGTTGTCGTGCCGCGCGGCACGCCGCATCACCGCGTTAACACGAAAGGGAAAGAGTTTTCGCTGATTTTAATCAAAATCTTCGCCGACCCGCTGCCCGCCGCCAGCGCGCGGAAATAAAGAAAACAGAATTTAAAAGCCGGGCGGCGGCGACATTAAAAATTAGAATGGAACAGACAGAACCGCATTAAATTTTTTTCGACAAAATTCTGCATCTGCGCTACTATAAAGCTAAGTTCGGAGCATTTCACGCCCCGGCGGTAATGTAGGGAATAATGT
>JALZHR010000571.1 GCA_030860665.1 Acidobacteriota bacterium | reverse complement strand
AGTCATACTCGCGCTGTGCTACTGGTATGAAGGCGCGGCTAGCGAATGCGAAGTAATTTTATCTGAAATCGAAAGCGAATACGCCAATAATCCGTTTCATCCTGTTTATATTCAAATCTGCGTGAATCGAATGGCGACACATTACCGGAAAGGGGAAGACCATCAGGCTTTGGCAATGATAGAACAATTATCAACTTCAGTTGAATTGTGCAAAGACATTCGGCTGAAAACACTATTTCACACACAAGCGGGAATTACATATCGGAGAGTCAGCCAATATGAAAAAGCAATCTTCCACACTTTTGAAGCAATAAAACAAGCGCGAAGCAACGGTAATATAAGATATGCGACAAGTTGTTTGAATAATCTCGGCTATATATACAAAGTTATTGGAAAGTTTGCCGAAGCTCATCAATGCGTTGACCAAGCCTATAAAACTTATGTCGAATTGGAAGAGTTCGGTTATGCGGCTAATGTGCTTGATACAAAAGCGCAACTCTATCTTGCTGAAAATAAACTCACGTCTGCATTAATCAAAGTAAATGAGGCGTTGGCAATTTTACACCAAGGCGAAGATTTTGCTGGTTTAATTGAAGCGCTTTTTACTAAATGCCAAATTCTTTTAAAATTTGATAGGATTAGCGAGTCAGTAGAATTACTTGCGGAGTTAGTAGAAACGGCGAAATTACGAATCGGTGAATTTGCGGCGAAAAAGTACGCTGACGAATTCGCTAAGTTAATTTATCCGCTTAACAAGACCTCCTACTCGAATGAAATAAAGGCTTTCAAAGCGAATCTTCTGCGTAAGCACTTGACCGAAGCCGACTTGCAAATCTCAAAAGCGGCTCAAACGCTTGGTATTTCGCATCAGAATTTGTCGGACATTCTCAACAATCAATTTCCCGAACTTTATATTGAGCTTGGAATTCGCCGCCGGTCGCGGCGGAATGGGAAAAGGAATGACCTTTTGCCGAATATTGCGCCGGTTAAGCTCAGTGAATCGCAGATGGCTTACGACAGCGGTTTACGGTTAAATGAAGAGGCTTCTTATTATACGTTTGCTTTGAGCGGGAAGCGGTTACCTTCGTTGAAGACTAGGCAGAACGTTATTGTTTTGGTTGAAGCCGGTGAAGAATCTGCGGGTGAGACCGTGATTATGCAAAATCAGAAAACCGATGCTTTTCATTGCGGGGTGTTGGAGATTGATAATCTGACGGGGATTTTTTATTTGAACGATACGTCGGTGAAAGACGATTTTCCGTATTTGCTGGATGATTTTAAATATTACGGGAAAGTGGTGGCTTATTGCCCGCTTGAGGAAGACGGCGGGACGCAGATTTTGTTTCGTCCTTTTTAAGAAGTTTGGTTTTGAGCAATCAATAGCAAGGCAGAGAATGCGGAGATTCTCTGCCTTAAATTTTTAGCGCAGGAACGGCGTGAGCAGGCTGAGCAGGACGATGATTACGATTGCGCCGAAAATGTCGAGCAGGATGCCGTAGCGCACCATTTTCATTAGGGGAATGTAGCCTGAGCCGTAGACAATCGCGTTGCAGGGCGTGGAAACGGGGAGCATAAAGCCGAGGCTCGCGCCGAAGGTTGCGCCGAGGGCGGGAATCAGCGGGTCTGCGCCCTGCGTTTGGGCGATTGCGATGACGACCGGGACGACCATATTTGCCGAGGCGGTGTTGGAAGTCGTTTCCGAGATGATGACGGCGACCAGAACCGACGCGACCAGCAGTCCGAATTCGCCGCTTAAGGGCAAAAGCGCGGTCAGATTTCTGCCGATTGCTTCGGCTAAGCCGGTTTGAAAAGACAGCACGCCGAGCGCGAAGCCGCCGCCGTAAAGGAGAATCACGCCCCAGTCAATCTTAACCGCTTCCTCCCAGGTGATGACTTTTTTGCCGCCGCCAGCGGGCAGCAGAAAAAGCAGAGCCGCGCCCGCGATTGCGCCGACGGCTTCGGGCACGCGGGCGTTTATCGCTTTGTAAAGCTCGCTCGTCTCGCCGACGAAAAGAGCGATTAAGCCCGAAAAAATCCAGAGCGCGATGGCGACGGAAAAGGCGATGACGGTCGATTTCTGCCCGCGCGTCCACGCGCCGAGATTCGCTCTTTCGCGGCGAATCATCTCGTCGCTTCCGGCGATTTCCTTTACTCCGGCGGGCGCAAGGCGGTTCAGATAAAAATAAAGAAAAAGATAAAGCACGACGACTACGGGCACGCCGAGCAGCATCCATTTGAAAAAGGAGATTTCCGCGCCGATTATCTGGCGGATAAAGCCGAGTCCGATGACGTTCGGCGGCGTTCCGATTGGCGTCGCCAAGCCGCCGATTGAAGCGGCGAACGACGTTATCAGCATCAGCGCGGTCGCGTAGTTGCGGCTGATTTTGACGCCGGTTTCCTTTTCCTGTTTGAACAGAAACGTGATAATCGACATCCCGATGGCAAACATCATCGCGGTCGTCGCCGTGTTGGAAATCCACGCGGAAATAAACGCCGTGACCGCGCCGAAAGCGAATAAAATTCTTGAAGGTCGCGCGCCGATCCATTTC
>JALZHR010000542.1 GCA_030860665.1 Acidobacteriota bacterium | reverse complement strand
GAATATGTGCTTGTCTTTCAGAAGAGCTGATTATGTCCACCTCAAAAGAATTGAACGAAAAAGCAATTGCCCTACATAAAGACCTGATTGCCGGTCGTCCGACTGCTTCCGCGCAACTTGCCGAATTTTTACTGCCTAAAGTACTCAATGCTTTAACAGGAAAATTCCCAAATGTAATTGACGAACATTTAATTCAAACTGCGGCTCATAACGCTATTCTTTATTATTTAAAGTTTCCAGATAAATTCGACGCGAACCGCGGCTCTTTAATTAACTTTGTCTGGCGACTGGCGAAAAGCAGTTTGCTTAATCTTCTTTCATCAAAAGAAAATATTTTGAATCATAATGAATTTGTCGAACTTGACGAAACGCAGACTGTATATAGTAATGATACGAAGCAAGACGAAACAATCGAACAATTTTTGATAAATGATGAGCAGGATCGTCAAACTTATAAAAAATTATGCGCTTTGCTTCCAGACCCGATTGACCAGGCGATTTTGAAATTAATGATGGACGGCGAACGCGACACGGAATTGTTCGCCGCCGTTCTCGAAATTTCAGACGAGCCGCCGGAAGAACAGCGCGCCCTCGTTAAAAAACACAAAGACCGAATAAAGAAATACATTCAAAGACATCGGGCGGAAATCATAAAATGAACGGCTTTGACAGCGAAACAATGTTATTAAATCTGGCAGCCGGGCTGGAAGACGATCCGGCTTTTATGTCGCACGTTTTGGCTCGCTATTGTCGGATGGAGAGAATGGACAAAGACGCTTTAACCGGCGAGTTGGGAATTCCTTTATTTTTATTTGCCCGTCTTGCGCTCTGCAAACGTCCCGAAGCCGATTCGCCGGATTTTATAAATGAAATCGGCGAGATAGCAGATTACGTCCCCGTAGACGAAACAAAATTAGTTCGGATTATTCGGCAAGTTGATTCGCTGAGTGCTTTTAGCAGTGCGCCGAGCGATTCTGAAACGGAAGAGATTCCGGCAAGCAACCCTTTTTCCGTCGGCACTCTCGCCGCCGCCCGCGACCGTGATGAAGACGAAGATTCAGACGAAAATACAAAAGATGATGATAGGCGATGAACTAACGCCAACTTTCATCAGCTTACGACCTTAATGAAAAAATGTGGTTGGATAACGCAAGTCAGCAAGCTGTGGATTTGTTTTGGGAGCGATGCGGCGCTCCCGAATCTTTTCCTCGCGCGCTCGAAGACGCCGTTCAATTCGCCTTTCCAGTCTCCGTCATCAAGCTGCCGAAATTGCAGCTCGCTCAAATAGAAACCTGGTTTGCCCGTCGATATACGAAATATCAATTCGGCTGTGCCAGCCGCCGCATCAGAGGCTGTTTAATCGCTTACGGAGGAAAAGGATTTATTTTTATTGACGAAGCGGACGCGCCCGACGAACAGCGTTTTACTTTATCGCACGAAATCGGACATTTTTTAATTGATTATTGGATTCCGAGACATAAAGCGATTTCAAAATTCGGTTTGAATATCACAGCAGTTCTCGACGGGCATCGCAAACCTTCTATTGAGCAAAGGCTTCACGCGATTTTGGGCAGCATTCGTCTCGGCGTTTACTCGGAGCTGATGACGCGCACAGATTCCGTTGAATCCTTACAAACCGAAATCTGGGACGCGGAATCGCGCGCCGACCGCATTGCGATAGCGCTTCTCGCCCCGCCCGAAAATGTTTTTGAGAAAGCAGACGTTTCGCAGGCAAAATACGACGACCGAATTCAAAATATCACCCGAACATTGACTGAGGAGTTTGGTTTGCCGGCATCCGTCGCTCCGCTTTACGGCAACGAATTACTGACCTTAATCGGCAAGGAACGCTCGTGGAGCGAAATTTTTCGCTGAATTTTGTCGAACTTTGAACCTTTCGTTTTGTATATAGAGTGAAGTTAATTTTGAGGTTCGATAAATTAACCGCTTGGAGGAGCGAACGATGAAAGATGCCTCTACGTCAATTCCTAATTTTAACGATAGTGATTTTGAAGCGGCTTACGGCGAGCGGCTGATTGACACTCTGAATCTGGACACTTGGTCAACCGGTGAAAATCTGGCAGATGCCTTCGGGCGCGTCGAACAGGAAATCGCTGAAGCTCTCGAAAAAGAGGACGATTACCGCCGGGAAATTAGGAAAACGATATTTCCCAGATTAGCGAAAAAATCGGACGCGCCCGGCGCAGGACTTTACACTGCGACCGTTCCCGAACTCGAAAAAGTTCAGCGAGGTTTGTTGTTCAACGGCGGCGTTGAAGCCGCTGACGGCACAAGCGTCGTTCACGATACGATTCCGCTCACGATTACGCAAATCGGCGTGAGTCTCGTTTCTTACAACGGACAGCAGGGCACTTGGGCGCACAGATTGTTTCGCCGCGATTTGCGCTCGAAAACGAGCGACCCGCTCGAAGAAGTTTTCGCCGTTCTCGAC
>JALZHR010000470.1 GCA_030860665.1 Acidobacteriota bacterium | reverse complement strand
AAACGACGCCGATTCGGTCGAGGAGCTTTCCAGAGAATTTTTCCGCTCGCAGGATTTTCTCTATCTCGGACGCGGCATAAACTTTCCGGTTTCGCTCGAAGGCGCTTTAAAATTAAAGGAAATTTCCTACATCCACGCCGAAGGCTATCCGGCGGGCGAGATGAAACACGGACCGAACGCCCTGATTGACGAAAAACTGCCCGTCGTCGTCATCAACACGCGCGAATCGGGAAACGCGGCTTCCGAGCTTCGATACGAAAAAACGCATTCTAACATCGTCGAAGTAAAAGCGCGCGACGGCATCGTGATTTCGGTCTTAACCGAAGGCGACGAAATGAGTTCGCGCGTCTCCGACCACGTCATCGAGATTCCCGAAACGTCCGACCTTCTCGCGCCGATTCTCTCAGTCGTGCCCTTGCAGCTACTCGCCTATCACATCGCCGTCCGCCGCGGCTGCGACGTCGACCAGCCGCGCAATCTGGCAAAGTCCGTGACGGTCGAATAACCCGGAATTTGAATTATTCGGCTGTTTGTTGTGAGCGCAGCGGCAGCTTTTCCAAATGCGGCGAATTGGTATAAAGTTGTGGAGACAAAATAAGTTCTCCACAACTTTTTTGTTTGGGAGCGCATAAATGAATTTCAAACAATTTTATCTGGGCTGTCTGGCGCACGCTTCGTATTATATCGGTTCGGGAGATGAAGCCGCGGTCGTTGACCCGCAGCGCGACGTTCATCAGTATCTGGCGGAAGCCGACGCTAACGGGCAGAAAATAAAATATGTTATCGAGACGCACCTGCACGCCGATTTCGTCAGCGGTCACGCCGAGCTGGCGGCGAAAACCGGCGCGCGAATCGTTTTCGGCGAAAAGGCGAAAGCCGAGTTCGGGCACTTAGCCGTCCGCGAAGGCGATGAGCTCAGCGTCGGAAGCGTCCGTCTGAAGATTCTCGAAACGCCCGGACACACGCCGGAAGGAATTTCGATTCTGGTCGAAGATTCTGAAAACGATGACGAGCCGAAAAAGATTTTAACCGGCGACACGCTTTTTATCGGCGACGTCGGGCGACCGGATTTGGCGGGCGGCGCGGGCTTTACCGCCGCGCAGATGGCGGAGATGCTTTACGACAGCCTGCACGAAAAATTATTAAAGCTGCCGGACGAAACGGAAGTTTACCCGGCGCACGGCGCGGGCAGTTTGTGCGGCAAAAATATGTCGCAGGAAAGGTGGTCGACCATCGGGCGGCAGCGAAAGCTGAATTACGCTTTGCAGCCGATGTCGAAAGCGGATTTTGTGCGGATGATGACCGCCGAACTGCCCGAAGCGCCCGCTTATTTTCCGAAAAGCGCGGCGCGAAATCGCGCGGGCGCAAGCCGTCTGGAGGAAATCGAGCAGCCGCGAGCGATGACCGCCGAAGAAGTTCGCGGCTTTCAGGGCTTAATTTTAGACGTCAGAAGCACCGACGATTTCGGCGCGGGACACGTGCCCGGTTCTTTGAATATCGGGCTTGGCGGGCAATTCGCCTCGTGGGCGGGAACTTTGATTGAAATCGGAACGCCGATTGTCGTCGTCGCCGAATCGGAAGAAAAAGTCGGCGAAGCAGTAATGCGGCTGGCGCGCGTCGGCATCGAATCGGTGAAAGGTTTTCTCGAAGGCGGCGTCGCAACGTGGAAAAACGCGGGCTTTGAAACGAAAACAATCGAACAGATTTCCGTCCGCGAGGCGCAGAAACGGCTTGCCGAAACGCCGGGCGCGCAGTTTGTCGACGTGCGCCGCGCCGCCGAATACGAAAGCGGGCACGCGCCGCGCGCTTTGAATCTGACCTTATCGAATCTGGATAAATTAACCGGCAGCCTCGACCCGTCGCGCCCGACCTACGTTATCTGCCAGGGCGGCTATCGCTCCAGCGCGGCGACCAGCATCCTGGAACGAAAAGGTTTTCGGGAGCTTTACAACATCGCGGGCGGCACGGCGGCGTGGATTAAGGAAGGTCTGGAAACCGAATCGGAAACGAAACAACCGCAAATCGCATAGATTCAAAGGCGAAAGCCCGCGCGTCGGGCGAAGGCGCAATTTGAATGCGGAATGCGGAACTTCCGTTATTCGACACCAATCCACATTTCGCGTTCCTCATTCCGCATTGGTTCCGCGCCCTTGCTGACGCGCGGGCTTCCGTCTTTTTCAGTCGAAAATAAAAAAATCGGAGAGACGTGGGAAAGTCTCTCCGATTTTGATTTTGGCTGAATTTCAGCTACTGGCGAACGCGGAAATTCTGCACCGGGTAATCGCCGGCTTGTCCGAATTCGACCGCTCCGAGAGCGAAGTTTGAACTCGACTGTCTGTAATAGTAGAAGTTCATCGTCGGGTCAACCGAGCCGCGCCAAACCGCGATGTCGGTTCTGCCGTCGCCGTCATAGTCGCCCGGCACCTGCGTGTCAGTGGTCAATCCCCATTGAACGCCGAAGGTTCCGCCGTCGGCTTCCAGCACATACCAGAAATAGTTGCCGTTGGTCGGGCGAAGGGCGGTGAAGTCCCACTTCAAGTCGCCGTCGTAATCGCCCGGCGCCACCGAATCCGACATCAATCCCCAGTTTACGTAATCCGTGCCGCCCGCCGATTTGGCGACGACGAATTGCGCCTGACCGCCGCCCGCATCGCGGCGAACGCAGAAGTCGAATCTGCCGTCGCCGTCATAATCGCCGGGAACGGCTCTGGTCGCCGTGCCGCTGCCGAAGGGAACGAAGACGATGCCGTTCGGGGACTCGCTCGGACGATAGAAGAAAAAGCCCTGTCCGGCGCTGGGGCGATACACCGCCATATCGGCTTTGCCGTCGCCGGTATAATCGCCGACTATCGTCGGGTCGTCGCCGGTTGTGCCAAGCTCACGGAACAAAAGCGTATTGTTCGAGCTTTGCAGCACATAGAAGAACGAGTTCGGCGCTGCCGCCGGGCGATAAACCGCAATGTCGGTTCTGCCGTCGCCGTCGTAGTCAGCCGGAACTTCGCGGTCAGTCGTGTTGCCGAACTGCACGACGTTCGCCTCGGTGTTCGGAGCGAAGCTGTAAATCCACTGCTTCAAAGTGGCGAGCGGGCGCGTCACCGCATAATCGGTTCTGCCGTCGCCGTTAAAATCCGACTCGGTGCGGAAGATGTTCGGCGTGGCGAAACCTCCCGTGATGTTGATGTCGTCGATGCCGACCCATTCGTCGCTGCCCGCCGCATTCGTCGTCAGAATGCGCACCTGCACGTTCGGCTGATTGTTCGCCGTCGGCGGCAGTGTGACGGCAACCGGCGTGACCTGCGTCGCTGTGCCGGCGGTCGTTACGTCGGCGAAATAAGCGCCCGGACCGGGAACGTTGCTGAAATTTCCGGTCGTGCCGACGCGGTATTGAACGGCGAGCTGCTGAACGGCGTCGTCCATCGAAGCGTCGATATCGCGGGCGTTGAACGTCACGCGGATGTTGCTCTGCCCGGTCGTGTTCAGATAAATAACGATGTTCGGCGCGTCAGCCGTGCCGGAGCCTTGCAGGGCGACGGTCGGGTTCGTGATTTCAAATTCCGCCACGCCGCCGGACGTTTGCGTGTCCGGGTTGGTTTGGTTGGCGATTACATCCTGCGTGGTGAAATCCTGCGTTATGGCGCGCGGGTCGAGATTCGCCTGCGTGGTGGTTCCGATGTCGCCCAGATAGCCGACGATGCCGGGAACCATACTCCAATCGTCGTTGGCGGTAATCAGACCCGTGTTCGACCAGTTCTGCGTAAACGGCAATGGCTGCGGCGTGGTGTTGGCTGAAACAAACAGGGTAAAGTTTGTAAACACGCTCGCCATCAATAAAGCGGAAACGCTAAAAAAAATAATCCTTCTCATCATTTTCTCCTCTTAAAGCTTCAAAAAAATGCCAAGACAAATGCGTTCTTCCTTCAAAGGAACAGCCGGAAGCTTTTCCGTTCCGAAGCAGTAATGTCTTTTCGATTTACAAAAAGAATAACATAGAAAAGTTAGAAAAACGTTAACGAATTTTTCCGAAACCGAACTTTTGCGGAAAAATTCGGGCTTCCGTAATAAAATTTTCCGCCCGTGCGCCAAAGGCTTGTCTCGCGGACGGTTTCTGCTAAAATCGTAAGCGAATTACGTTTTGAGAGGTTAAAGATGCGTTTGACGAGAGCTTTTTTACTGTTAATGCTGGTTTTTAATCTTTCGGCAAATCTCTTCGCGCAGCAGCAGCCGCAGCCGCAAAAGCCGCGACAACAGCAGCCGCCGCCGCCGCAGCAGACGAAAACGCCGGACGATGCCGAGATTGAGGATGACGGCGGAGTTATCCGCGTCGAAACGCAGCTGGTCGACGTGCCGGTTTTCATCACGGACAAAACGGGCAAGCCGCTTCTGAATCTGAAACAAAACAATTTCGTCGTTTACGAGGACGGCAAGCCGCAGGAAATCTCGGATTTCGTCGCCACCGCCGCGCCGTTTGAAGTCGCTCTGCTGCTCGACACTTCCGGCTCGACACGCTCGGATTTGCCGCTGATTCAGCGCGCCGCCGAAAACTTTATCGCGTCCCTGCGCCCGGGTGACCGCGTTTCGATTATCGCTTTCGATTCGGCAGTCGTCGGCGGCAGGCGAACCGCCGTCAGCCGCGTGCTGGCGAATCTGACCGACGACCGCGCCAAACTGCGCGACGTTCTGGCGCAGATGCAGGTCAGCAACGGAACGCCTTATTACGATTCGCTTTTGCAGGTCGTCGACAGCGTTTTCACGGAAAAACCGAAAGACGAGTTTCGCGGTCGGCGCGCGCTGGTCGCCCTGACCGACGGCGTCGATTCGGTCAGCCTTTCCGATTTTTCCGAGGTGCGCGAAAAATTTCAGCAGGCGGGCATCGTCAGCTATTTCGTGCAGGTCGATACGCGCGAGTTTTTCGAGGAAAATCTGCTCGGCGACTGCGAGCAGTCGATGCGCTTTTCGACCGCGCAGATTCGCCGCTACTACCGCGCGTTTTATCCGAAATCGGGCAGCGGCGGCGAGAAAGTCTTCGATTTCTGCCGCTTAGGCGATTTCGAGCGGCTCGCCATCAGCAAAAAGCTCTACGAGCTGGCGGATGCGGAAATGAACGAGCTGGCAAAATCTTCGGGCGGAAAAGTCTTTCCGGTGGCGGATTTAAGCGAAGTTCGCGCCGCTTTTAAAAAAGTCGCCGACGAAATCGGCACGAAATACAGTCTCGGCTATTATCCTTCCAACGATAAGCGCGACGGCAGTTACCGCAAAATCAGGGTCGAACTGAAAGGCGTGCCCGGCGCAGCCGGAGCGCAAATCCGCGCCCGCGAAGGCTACACCGCGCCCGCGAATTAAAGTGAAAAAGTGAAAAAGTGAAAAGGTGAAAAAGTTTGGTTGATTATTATTCAACCGGCTTTTTCACTTTTTCACTTTTTCACTTTTTCACATAGAATTAATTTATGGACTCGAAATTCAACCGAATCGTTTTAATGGTTTTGGACAGCGCCGGAATCGGCGAGATGCCGGACGCGGCGGCGTGGGGCGACGCGGGCGCGGACACGCTCGGGCACATTCTCGAATCGCGCAAGGTCGATTTGCCGAATCTGCAAAAGCTGGGCTTGGGAAATATCCGCCCGCTTAAAGATTTGCCCGCAATCGAAAATCCGATTGGCAGCTACGGCAAATGCACTTTGTTTTCCAACGGCAAGGACACGACGACCGGGCACTGGGAAATGGCTGGAATCGTTTTGAAAAAAGCGTTTCCGACTTTCCCGGACGGCTTTCCCGAACGCATCATTAACGAATTCGTCAATCAGGCAAAGCTGCCCGGCATACTGGCAAACGTTCCGGCTTCCGGCACGGAAATCATCAAGGAGTTCGGCGAGGAACACGTCCGGACGGGCAAGCCGATTGTTTACACGTCCGCCGATTCGGTCTTTCAAATCGCCGCGCACGAGGAAGTGATTCCGGTCGAAAGGCTCTATGAAATCTGCGAAATCGCCCGAAAGATTCTCGACGGCGAAGACAAGGTCGGGCGCGTGATTGCTCGTCCTTTCGTCGGCGATGCGGCGGAAAATTTCAAGCGCACCGAGAACCGCCACGATTACGCCGTCGCGCCGCCGCCGGACAACCTGCTGCCGCTCCTGAAAGACAACAATCTGGACGTGGTCTGCATCGGCAAAATCGCTTCGATTTACGATTCGATGGGCGTCACCGAAGATTTGACCGCCAAGAACAACGACCAGTCGATTGACCAGACCGTCAATGCTTTAAACGACGATTCGCGCGGGCTTATTTTCAGCAATCTCGTCGATTTCGATATGCTTTACGGGCATCGCCGCGACACGGAAGGCTACGCCCGCGCGCTGGAACATTTCGACCGGCGTTTGCCCGAAATCCTGGACGCGATGCGCGCGGACGATTTGTTAATCATCACCGCCGACCACGGCAACGACCCGACCAAAGAAGGCTCAGACCACACGCGCGAATACGTGCCGCTGCTCGTCTACGGGAAATCGGCGCGCCCCGGCGTCAATCTCGGAACGCGCGCCAGCCTCGCCGACATCGGGCAGACGATTGCCGCGAATTTCGGCTTGCGATTAAAAGACGGCGAGAGCTTTTTGAATGAAATTTGAGTGAATGTTTGAGAAAGTCCGCAACAAAATGCGTGAAAGGGTTCGCAATCTCGGATATGTGATGACCGTTCACGCAGAAGAGGAGATGGAAAATGATAATCTATCCATCTTCGATGTTGAGAATGGAATACTTACGGGCGAAATTGTCGAAAGACAGAAAGATATTGAAACAGGCGAGTGGAAATACCTGATTAGCGGAAAAACACTCGAAGATGAAGATATAATTGTTGCGGCGAAAATAAGCCGGACTGATAAGCTCGTGATTATTACGGTTTATCTGGAAAAGTATGAAGCGGAAAATTAATAAAGCGACGTGCGATGTTTGCGGTGAGAACGGAGCGAGGATAATTCATATTTCCAGAAGCTACGGAAAAGGAGCTGATTTGCTGGTTATCGAAAACGTACCGGTCATTTCCTGCCCGCATTGCGGCGAAAGCTACTTGACGGCGGAAACTTTGCGCGAAATCGAAAATATCAAGCGTAATCGAACAAATGTCGCCGTCGAACGCGTTGTTCCTGTGGCAATCTTCGCATAAGCGTAGTTAAAAGAGGGCGAGAGCCTTCCGAATCAGATTCTTTGAGATTAAAAACGGCTTTGATTTGACGTATCGGAATTATACGCGGGCGCGTTTTGTTCTGATACGACCGGACAGTCGTAAATTTTTTAAAGGCAGCCGTTTACGGATTTTTAATAAGTTTATTGCGTGGCACGCGGCTTGCCCGCAAAACTCTAATTAAAAGGAGAAAAAATAATGGCAGACAGACCGACAGACCGGAGAGGCGACGAGCCCATCAGCAGACCCATCTCCAAAGGAACTTATATAATGCTTGGCGCGGTTGTTTTATTTCTTATTATCGCCGCCGTGCTTTTTTTCAATTTTTTAACCGCGCCGACGGGCAATCAGTAATCAGCGCGCTTTAATGCGAAATTTCGGGCTGCGACCGGGAACGGCGAGAATTTTCCGCGCGGAAATTCGTTGATTCCAGAGAGCCGCGCAGACGTAGAAAGTGAAAAGTGATGGGCGATAAGGAACGAGAAGTTCTTTCTTATCACCTATCACTTTTTACTTTTCACAGTAATTTACTGTTTCGGCAGAATTTCGTCGAGCGTTTCGAGCAAATCCTTGCCGCGCAAATCAGGCTCGCCGCGCAGGTGGCGGCTCATCGAGAGGATTTTTCCGTCGGGCGCGATTAAAAACGTGGTCGGAAACGATTCGATGCGCAGGTTTTTGTTGATTAAATCGAAAACGCTTTCGAGCTGCGCCTGCGTCCATCTTAAATCATTTACTTCCAGATTTCTTCTCAGCACGTCGAGCGGCATCTGGACGTCCGTGTTCAAGCCGACGATTTCCAGATTTCTCGCCTTGAAACGCCGGTCGGCTTCGCGCAGGTATGGCATCTCGCGGCGACACGGCGGGCACCAGAAACCCCAGACGTCGAGCAGAATGTATTTTCCGCGAAACTCGGAAAAACGCCGTTTCTTTCCGCCCAAATCCGTAAAGCCGAAATCGGGAAATTCCTTGCCGACGGCAAGCTCGATGCGCTGGTAATCCTTTGCCGCGTGCTCGCGCATCACGATTTGATTTTTCGCCAAATCGACTTTCTTAGTCGAAAGATACGTTTCGCCGACGCGAAAGACTATCGTCTCGTCGTTGGCTTTGGCGGCTTCCGGCGACAGCTCGTCCATATCGACCGCGCCGTCTTCGTTGCCGTCGACGCCGAGCCAGCCTTTCTGCGGCGTAATCTTTTTATCTTCAAAGCTGTAGGCATACTGCGCCAGAATCTTTTTGCCCTTCACCTCGACCTTTCCGCGCGCCAGAACTTCGGTCGACTGTGTCAGCAGGCGGTCGTCGGCGGACATTTTTTCGATTCGGACTGATTTGAGATACTGCAAAAAAAGCGGACAGGCGGTGAAAAAATTGTTTTTGACGGGCAGATTAATGGTCAGCTTCCACAGGTAAGGATTGTTTTTCTCCGCCTGCTCGAAGGTGAATTTTTCATTGTCCGAAAAATCGCCCGTGCCGTCCAAATCGACGTAAATCGACGGTTTTTTTAATTCGTCCTCGTCCTGGTTTTCCGGTTCTTCGACCAGCAATGCCGAGACGGAAAATTTTCCGGTTTGCGGGTCATACAGCCGACCGAGCGCCAGATGCGAGCCTTTTTTGAAGGCGGTTTCGCCCTTTACGCTTTCAGCCGCAGCGTATTTGAAGACGACTTTTTCAAAGTTTTCCGTGTTCGCCGCGAGCGCCGTCTCGAATTGTCCGGTGTATTCCTTATCGCCGACCGCGGCGGCGAAAGCCTGCAACGAGACAACGCCTGAAAACAGAAAAATCAGGGCAAGAGTTAGTATCTTAAAATTCATAATTTGAGAATTCCTTATAAAAAACGATTGAGCCAGCCCGTTCGCCTGTCGAGTCGAACCGAACCTAACGAAACCGAACGGAACAAAATCGGTTCGGCGCTGCCGTGCATTGCCGCCCGGGCTTTCTTTAGCCAGCGGAACGCGGCGGATTTTCGCCCGTCTGCAAACAGCAGCGGTCGACAGGTTTTTTTATTTGATAAGATAAATTAAAATTGCGTAGGGCTGTGAGCCGGGTCGGGCTTATCTTTATCCGCCCGCCGCTTGCGCCGGGCGTTTACGTTATAGTCTTATAGCAGGAAAAAATCGAAAAAGGAAATGATAATCTACGAAATTACCGTCACCGTCGAGCCGAAGCTGGTCGAAAAATACGAGCAATATATGTGCGAGCGGCACATTCCCGATTTGCTGAAAACCGGGTATTTCAGCGGCGCGGCTTTCACCTGCGCGACCGAAAACCGCTATCGCATCCGCTACGAGGCGCACAACAAAGAGGCGCTCGACAAATATCTGACAACGGAAGCCGACCGCCTGCGCGCCGATTTTCTGGCGCATTTCCCGTCCGGCGTCGAGCTTTCGCGCGAGGTCTGGGAAGTTTTGCAGATGTGGAAAACTTAATTAATGCGAAACGCAAAATGCAAAGTGCAAAATAGCATCACTTCCTGATATTTTGCGCTTTGCATTTTGCGTTTCGCATCACATCGGCGCTTCCTTGCCGTCGACCAGCACCTTCGAGCTGTGCTGGGTCATTCCGATTTCCTTCCAGCCTTTTGCGGTTTTTATCCAGACGTCGGTCGAGCGCCCGCGGATTTCGAGATTTGAAGTCCCGCCGTCCGGCATTTTAAATCTGCCTTTCATCACGGTTGAGACTTCCAGAAAATACTTGCCGCCGGCAGCTCTGACCTTTTCGATTTTCGAGATGGTTTCCGTTATTTCGACCGCCGAATCCGAAAGCCGCCTCATCATTTCAAAAACCTCGCGGCGCGAAACCTTCTGCCCGCTCTCCGTTACCAGTTCAAAGGTTTCGTCCAGGTATTTTTCGTAGGGTTTTAAATCGTCTTTTTTCGTCGCCGCGTCGTATTCGCGGTAAATCGCCACGAGTTCCTTAACGTGCTTTTTGTCGGGCGTTTTATTCTGCGCCGCTGCGCTGACCGCGCCCAAGCCGAAGAACACGCCGACGACGGACAGCAATACGAGAAATATTTTCTGCATTTCTTTGAACTCCCTGATTCATGATTTATCTTCCGGTCGAGAAGCTTCGGTAAATAGTCTCAATCCAGAAATCGGTGCTGACAAAGCCCGTGCCCCACGTTTTATATTTTTCGGGCAAGCCGTCTTTTTTCAAGCCTTCCAGCGTCTTGCCGCTCCCGATGCCTTTCCGCACGATGTCGGTCGTTTCGACCAGCATCTGCCGGTAAGTTTTCAAATCGTCGAGGCTCGCCAGCGGACCGTGACCGGGAATAATTTTCACGTCCGCCGGAACTTGCCCGATAATATCGTCGATATTTTTCATCAAGCCCTGAACCGTGCCGCCGTTTTCCAAATCGACGAACAGGAAGCGGTCTTTGAAAAAATGGTCACCCATATGAACGACGTTCGATTTGGTGAAAAAGATAATGGAATCGCCGTCCGTGTGCCCGCTCGGAAAATGCACGACGCGGATTTCCTCGCCGTTGAAATGAACGGACATCGCCTGCTCGTAAGTGATAACGGGCAGCGCCGACGCCGGATATGCCGGAACTTTTGTGCCGCGCACGGTCGAGCCGGTCAAGAGCCGCCGCCGGACGTTGCTGTGGGCGATTATAAGCGAGCCTCTCGCGCCGAAGTATATGTTGCCGAGCGTGTGGTCGCCGTGCCAGTGCGTGTTCAGGATAAAGCGCGGTGTTTCCGAGCCTAGAGCTTTCAGGGCTTCGGCGAGCTTCGGCGAAACCTCGGCGAAATCGTCGTCGATAATCAAAATCCCGTCCGCCCCGACCGACGCGCCGACGTTTCCGCCGCGCCCTTGCAGCATCGAGACGCTGCCCGCGATTTTCTGCGTTCTGACGGTTATGTCCTGACCGTTTTCGTGCTTGTCGTGGGCGGAAATCGTTAAAGCGAATGAAAGAATTAAAGCGCCGCCGATAAGTTTTTTTAGCATAAGCAACTCCTGTTTTTACTGTCCGGTTTGGGCTAAAGCCAAAAGGAAAATGTTTGTTTAAATTCGGCTGAAGCCGACTGTATTTTTCAATTATCTCCACTAGCTAAAGCTAGTGGCAATTCATAAGCTAGTGGCAATTCATAAGCTGGTGCCAATTCATATTCTTTTTAAAATATAGAAGCCTCTTTAAAGAAATTACTCCTTTTAAAATATAAAACCATTCTAGAGAAATTTCTCCTTCAAGAATCTCCTATGAATTGCCTCCATCTTTAGATGGAGGAATGAAATAAGCAGTAGACCAGCGGCTTTAGCCGAATTTAAACAAAATATTTTCTTTTTGGCTTTAGCCTAATGTTTATCAGGGAATTTCCCGAAGCCCGCCTTTACAAGAAAATTTTCAAACTCATCTTCAAAACTCTGCTTCCGATGATGTTCTTCCTGCCTTTTAATATACTCTCTCACCTTATCAATTACAGATTCGCTGACGGAAACGGCAAAATATTCGTCCTGCCATTCAAATTTCGGTTTGCAGAGTTTGTTCCTGTTTATCCAGAACGACGACTCGCCTTTTATCAGTTGAATCGTTTTTTCAACCGTCTGGTCTGTTCCGAGTGATACGAGACAATGAGCGTGGTCGACATAACCGCCGATAAAATCAATGAAAATCCCTTTTTCCAGAGCGTTTTGCCTGATATGCTGAAATACTTTCAACCTGATTTCATCGCTCAAAAGCGGCTGGCGGTTTTTGGTTGACCAGAGGAAATGTATCCATACTCTGACCAAAGGCATAGTTAAATTTCGTCCGGGTTTTTCACCACGCCGATAAACGGCAGGTTGCGGTATCTGCCCGCCGCGTCCAAGCCGTAGCCGACGACGAATTTGTTCGGGATTTGAAAGCCGCAGTAGTCTATTTTCAAATCTTTTTTGATGCGCGGCTCCGGCTTATCGAGCAGGGTCGCGATTCTCAGCGAATTTGCGCCGCGCGAGCCGAGGATTTCCAGCAGGCGAAACAAGGTCAAGCCCGTGTCGACGATGTC
>JALZHR010000457.1 GCA_030860665.1 Acidobacteriota bacterium | reverse complement strand
GCGCCACCTCCTGACGCACACCTCGGGGCTGAAGAACTACACGGGCCTGCCCGGCTTCGAGCTGACCGAGCGCCTCACGCGCGAAGGGTTCGTCAAGCTCATCGGCACGCACCCGCTGGCGTTCGCGCCCGGCGCCGCGCACAGCTACGGCAACACCAACTACAACCTGCTCGGCTTCATCATCGAGGCGGTCTCGGGCCGCCGCTACTGGGAGTTCGTCTCCGAGCGCATCTTCCGCCCCGTCGGGATGACCTCGGCCGGCGACCGCGACCCGCGCAACGTCATACGCCACCGCGCGCAAGGCTACGAGTGGGAGGGCGGCCGGCTCGTCGGGCGCGACTACGATTTGACGGACGTTTTCAGCGCGGGCGCAATCGTTTCGACCGTCGAGGATTTGGCGAAATGGGACGCGGCTTTGCGCGGTGACGCATTTCTGAAAAAAGAAAGCAAAGCGCAGATGTGGACGCCCGTTTTATTGAACGACGGCAAGCCTTACCCATATGGTTTCGGCTTCCGGCTCTCGGAAATTCGCGGGCATAAAATCATCGGTCACAGCGGTCAGACAGCCGGATTCGGCGCGAACATCTCGCGCTATGTGGACGACGATTTGACCGTGATTGCGCTGACGAATCTCGGCGAAATCGGAATGGGAACGGCGCTGGCGAACGGAATCGCGAAAATTTATCTTCCGGCGATTTCGCTGAAGGCTCTAAAGGCGGCGCAGCCCGAACCGGACGCGAAGATTTCACGGATGATTTCCGATGCCCTGCGCGAGCGATTGGAAAATAAACTAAACCCCGAACACCTGACCGCCGACCTGATAAAATCGCTTTCGACCGAGCGCGCGAAAATCAACCACCGGCGCATCGCGTCTTTCGGAGCAATCAAAAATCTGGTCTTCGTCGGCAGTGAAACATCCGGCGCAAGCGGCGCGAGAATCTATCGCTACAAAGCCGAAACGCCGCGCCGCATCTTCCTCTGGCGCTTTACGCTCAATAACGAAGGCAGAATCTCGGAAATGACGCTCGAAGAAGAAGAGTAGTCAAGTGCAGAATACAAAATGCAGAATGCAAAAAGAGGGAGACAGAAGATAGCAGACGGAAGATAAATTCCTGTGCCTGTCGGCGACCGACTTCTATCTTCTGATTTCTATCTTCTGACTTCCAACTTCTACCTTCCGGCTTCCAACTCTCTTTCAATAATCCATTTATAGCTTTCGTGGTGCATCCGGTCCAGTTCGTCCTTCGTAATCCAGACCAGTTCGTGCTTGCCTTTTTCGGCGGCTTCGTCGATTAAACGGACGCGGTAGAAACGGCATTCTTTGGCGACGTGTTTCCCTTCTCTTTCGGAATAAAAATACTCAATCGCCTCGCCCGCTTTCTCGTTGATTTCGAGGTGAAAACCGATTTCTTCGACGGCTTCGCGAAGCAGAGTTTCCTTATCGCTTTCGCCCGCCTCGATGCCGCCGCCGACCAGAAAAAACGTGTCGTAACCGCGCGCTTTTAAAACGCCGATTCGTCCGTCTTCCATTATCACGGCGTAGCTTCCCGCTCTGCGCGTGTACTCTACGCCTTTCGTTTTTTCACCGAATTCCTTCATATTTTGCCCGCGCTTCCGAAATCAAGAGCGACGCTGCAACCGAACACCGCTTTCGATTAAATTTTAGTTTTTAATAAACGCGACCATTATTATTAAAAACTAAACTCGATTTCAAATTCGATGCGGCGATTGCCCGCCGCCTGGCTTCCGCCGCCGCCGAAACCGAAGCCGCCCGCGAGCGAAACGGGCTGTCCGAAAAATTGCGAGCGCAGATTTCCGACGGGCGTTCCGCCGTTGGTGCGATTGAAAAGATTGCGAATCTGCACGGAAAATTCCAGATTGTATTTGCTTTCATCATCTTCGCCGCCGCCGCGCTGACCGCCACCACCGCCGCCGAAAGGGCTGTTAATTCCGCCGCGCCCGCTGCCGCCACCGCCGCCTTGATTCGACGCGCCTTTCTTCTCTCCGCCGCCGAAGCCGAATTCTTTCGTCGCGCGCAGATTGACGACGAAAAATTCCGGACCTCTGCCGTAATTGCGCGGGATAATCGCCTGACCGGCGACGGGCTGCAAATCGAAATTGCCGAATTCGGTTTGCACGACGCACGAGCGAATGACCGGATTTGCCGCCGTTCCGAAATTGCATTGACGGTTTAAATCGGTGGCAAACGCCGGGCGCTCGGTGAAAAGCGTGTCGCCGTTCGTATCCGCGCCGGTCGTGATATTAAACGGCGCGCCGGAGCGAAACGTGATGAAAGGACTCAGCTCTATCCCGAAAGGCGCTTCAAAATTGCCGCCGATGACGAAGCGATGCCGGATGTCGAGCAGAGCGTCGCCGTATTCGCCGCTCAAATCGTAAGAGTACGCCGGAAAAGTTCCCGCGCCGTCCGAATCGCTTCTCGCTTTGCCGAAAGCGTAGTTGGCGAAAAGCGAAACGCCGTCGATAAAATTGGAGCGAGAGTTGAAAATCAATTGGCTTTGATTAAAGCGCCCGGTCGATTCGTATTGAAAAACGTTTCCCGCCGAAGGATTCGGTCTGACGCCGTTTACGGGCGCGTTGACGTTGCGCGAGCGCAGAAGGCGGCGCGTCTGCGCGTTGACGAAAGTCGCGCTGAAAGTCGTCTTTAACGGCAGTTGGCGCTCGATGCCGACGGCGCTCTGCATCGTGTAGGGCGCTTGTAAATCCGGCGCGACGACGCGCGTCGTCTGCAATTGCGCGAAAGCCGCGAGCTGCGCGACGGTCGGCACGTTTGAAACGCCGTTCGGCGTGAAAATTATCGCGTCCAGAATCGCCGGGTCGGTGACGACGAACTGCTGCTGGTTGACGCCGTTAAAGCGAATGGCTTGCAGCGAAAGACTTTCGCCGAAGCGGTCGTAAAAAATCCCGAAGCCGCCGCGGAAAACCGTTTTCGGGCGGTTCTGCCCGCCGCCCGCTCCCGGCGCGTAGGCGAAACCGAAACGCGGCGCGAGGTTGAAATGGCTGGAAATGTTCGTCTGATTTTCGTATCGCAGCCCGAAGGAAAGCGTCAAATCCGGGCGCACGCGCCAGTCGTCCTGAAAAAACAAGCCCAAATCCGTCTGCCTGATTCCGGCTTCCGGATTTCCGCCCGCAATCGAAAACTGCGAAGGAGTCGCGTTCGGCAAATTGCGAATCGTGTCGCGATATTGTTCGAGCGAGGTAAACGTAAACGTTCCGGCAAAATTGGCGGGCGAGGAATTTTCGAGACGCGCGTGTCGCCAGCGCGCGCCGAATTTCAGCGCGTGCCCGCCGCGAGTGAAAGACGTGTAGTTTTGCAGCTCAAAACGGTCTGTGTCAGCAAAAGCAAATCCGAAACCCGCGCCGCCGCCCGTGAAAGCGTCGAGAACGCGAATCGTCGGCGAATTGTCGGCGCTTTCCTGCGAATTGCGTCGGCGAATATACTGAAAACGCGCCTCGTTAATGATTGTGCCGGAAATAACAGCCGTTTCGGTCAGGCGAAACGTGTGCTCAGTATCGCGGGTGGAAAATGCGCGCGAAAGCAAATCGAAACCGCCCAGCCCGTCGTTTTCCGAATCGGAGCGCTCGAAGAAATAACGCGCGACGAGCGTGTTGTTTTCGTTAAGCTGAAAGTCGAAACGCGGGCTGAATTCGATGCCTTTCGACGGCGTCAAAACGGCAAGCTGAAACGGCGTGACGTTTAAATTCGGGTCGAGAACCTGAGCGTTTATCAGCGCATTATTGTCCGTATTTTCACGCTCGAAATCGACGAAAAACGACGCGCGTTTTTTAACCAGCGGTCCGCCCAGATTAAAGCTCAAGCCGCGCGTCTGAAACGGCGCGCGATTCGGCGCGAAAGGATTGCGCGAATTAAAAGATTCGTCTTCAAATTCAAACTCGAATTCGCCCTTAAAATCGTCCGTGCCCGGCTTGGTCAGAATATCTATACGCCCGAATCCGAGCCGGTCGTATTCGGAAGAAAACGGGTTTTGATTGATGCGAATCTCGCGAATCGTATCGCGCGGCGGCAGACGCCCGCCCGAAAAGCCGTCGATAAAAATCTCACCGCCGTTCGGTCCGGTCGAAGGACCGGCAAGCGCCCGTAAAGCGGCTTCCAGTTCCGCTTCGTTATCCGGCAAAGCCTCAATGTCGGATTCCTTTAAAACAATCGCGCTGGCGTTCGTCTCCGGGTCGGTATTAATCGCCGCTTCCTCGCCGACCGTCACCTGCGTTTCCTCAATCGTCACGCCGAGCGTAACTTCAAGCGCCGCGCCGCGTCCGGCGACGATATTCACGTCCGCGTTTTCGTAAACCGCAAAGCCCGGACTCGTCACGCGAACCGTATATTTTCCCGGCGCGACGGTAACGCTGAACTCGCCCGATTGATTCGTCTGCACATTTCGCGCAGCGCCGTCCGCGCCCGTAACGGAAACGTTCGCGCCGACAATAACGGCTTCATTTACATCGACCACGCGCCCGCGAATCGTCCCGTTTGTTTGCTGCTGCCCGAAAACATTTATCGCCGATAAAAAGAGCGCGGCAAACAAAATCGCCAATCGTTTCATAAAACCCCTTGCTGAAAATAAATCCGTTATTTACAAAACTAGCATAAATGTTTGCGGGCGCTTTATAAAAGTTGTTTCGTCAATTTCTTTTCAAAATTTCTCTCAATAAATCAGGCACAATACGAAAGTTTGTTTGTTCGAGTTTTTCAAAGGCTTCCGATAAATCAACCAATCCGCGTTTTGATGCGCTTTCCAAAATACTGATTGTTCCGGAAACCTTTAAGCCGCGCTGAATCGCAGTTTTTCTCGCTTTCCGGTCATCAATCAAAACCAAATCAGCGTTTAATTCTTCAGCAAGCGAAATTGCTTCGCGCTCACCTGCGCCTAACGCGATTGTTTGGTCAATTATTTTAGCGTTTTGTATTTTCAGCCATTGCGGGTTTGAATCAATCCAATTTCTGACTTCTTCGGGCGTTCCTTCTGTTCGCAGTTCGTCCCAAACGGCTCGCGGAATAATAACTTCATTAAAGAGCTTCGGAAGCAGTTCGATTTCCCCAAGCAAAACCAGATAATTAATTGGGGATGTATCGGAAACGACAATCATTTGGCGAGGATTTCTTCGAGAGTTTTGCTATCGGCTTCGATTTCATCAAGGTTTTCAATGGCGAGAATGCCGCGCTCTTTAAGAAATCCGTCCGCTTCATTAATGGAAAAATCGAGCATTTCCGCGACTTCACCCAAACTCAAAACGCCGGCGCGATAGCCTTCAATCGCCAACGCCTCAACCGCACGTCGCGGAAATTCGCTTCCCCATTCGCTTTGCAGATGCTGCTCGATGTGATGCGGTAAAGCAATTTCTAATGACATATCAAAATTATTGTTTAATGATTGATAAATTTCAATCAAAAATTTAATGATTGATAATTTTCAATCAAAAAATAGTTCCGTGGCATTTCTTAAACTTCCTACCGCTTCCGCAAGGGCAAGATTGATTTTTAATTCTGCCTTTTCCGTTTTTATAATCTTTAATATTTTTATCGCGGGTTATTGGAGGAGCATCTGGATATTCCATTTCAGTTCCTCTATGTTCCACATATTTGCTAATCAAACCCGCCTGAATCATATCAGCTTGTAATTGCTCTGTATCTTTTTGTTGTTCTTCAGTCCAGTCTCTAGCGTCAAGATATGCTGCGTCTTCTGAACCGTAAACTCCGCGCCCGCTTTCTGTCGCAATGCCTAAGATGTCCAGAGCCTCTGGAAATCTTAGCTTTACTAAACGACAATGAACTTCAAGTAATTCACGGCGCGTTTTTCTATACACTTCATAATCTTTCCAACCTGAAGGCGGTAGCGCAAGAAAAACATAATAAGCTCCGCCCTTTTTTGGCGCTTGAACCATTCTCGTTGACTTCAAGCCTCTCGGAGTTTGGTCTAAAAATTCTAATAGACCGCAAGCCAACAAACGCCTTACTGTGCGAGATTCGCGAGCTAACAAACGGAGAATTTTTTCTTGGTTATTAATACCTCCGGGATAACTGTAATATGATGTTCCTCCTATGATGTGTTTGCTAAAAGTTTCAATTAAAGCATCCCACGCATAGCTGATTTCATTTGCTTGAATTTGTAATCTTCTTTGTTCGCTACGCGAAAAATCCTCCCAAAAACCTTCTGCTATACTTATGTGGTCAACGCCTTTCGCTTCTTTACCAATTATAAAATCGTGCTCGTTTTCTTCGTTAAGGTCTCTCAAATAAATGGCGAGAAGTTCCTCCTCGCCAGCAACATGGACTCTTACTTTGCCGGTTAAAAATTTCTCCTTTTTCGTTAAATAGTCAACAAAATCAGATACAGTGTCGAGCGTATCTAAAACAATATCTAACGTTGTGTCGTCGAAGATGTGAACGTAGCCTTTAACGGGATTGACTTGTCCTACTGCATAAGGAACACAATCGTGTTCTTGATTCATAATGTGGTCGTCGCCGACAAGTTCCGACCAAAGCATCAGGCTTCCGCTACCGCCAAACATTTTGGCGCAATGTGCAGAAGCCGAATGAGCGACGACAATTCTATGAAATTTGATTTTGTCTGGCGAAGGTAAATCAATAGGAAACGGTATAGTGCAGGATTGGTCTAAAAACAATCGGTTTGGGTGAGACAATATCCACCTCTCGGCACCATAGATTTGCTCAGCCGATTCTTTTACCGCTCTTCGATACCATCTGCTCCAATCAAGTTGGAGATTTCCCGTGTCGGGGAATTTACAATCTTTGTCGGAAAAAATAATTACGTGATTATCAAAGACAACCAATAAATCGCAAACTTCCTGTCCTTTAGCTTTGTCATTGTAAATACCTGTGTAACTCCACATCGAGAGAAAAGAACGGTTACAAAGTTTTTTTAAATACCGCTCAGCATCGGTTACACCTTCCGAACGAGGTATTTTCAGAGAGTTGTTCATACTTCATAATTTCAAAAATTCAAAACTAATTCACCGTCCCTTTCCGTCACCGTGACGCTGCCGCCGTCGGTCAGTTTGCCGAATAAAATCTCGTTGGCAAGCGGCTGCTTGATTTTTTCGTGAATCAGGCGCGACATCGGGCGCGCGCCGTAGCGGGCGTCGAAGCCGTTTTTCGCCAGCCATTCGCGCGCCGCTTCGTCGAGCTTGACGAGGACGCGTTTTTCCATCAATTGACCGTTCAATTCGTTGATGAATTTATCGACAATCAGCTTGATGATTTCCAAATCGAGCGGTTTAAAGGCGACCCAGGCATCGAGGCGGTTGCGAAATTCAGGCGTAAACGTGCGCTCGATTGCGCCTTTCGCCTGACCTTTGGTTTCGACCTGGTTGCGGAAGCCGACGCCGCCTGAAGACAGCTCGCGCGCGCCCGCGTTGGTCGTCATAATCAGAATCACGTTGCGAAAATCGGCTTTTTTGCCGTTGTTGTCCGTCAGCGTCGCCGAATCCATCACCTGCAAAAGCAGGTTGAAAAGATTCGGGTGTGCTTTCTCGATTTCGTCCAGCACGAGCACCGAGTGCGGGTTTCGCATAATCGCGTCGGTCAAAAGCCCGCCCTGGTCGAAGCCGACGTATCCCGGCGGCGCGCCGATAAGGCGCGAAACCGTGTGCGGCTCGGCGTATTCGCTCATATCGTAGCGCAGGAATTCGATGCCGAGCTGTTCGGCGAGCTGTTTCGACAATTCCGTTTTGCCGACGCCGGTAGGACCCGAAAACAGGAACGAGCCGACCGGCTTGGTTTCGTGTCCAAGACCGGCGCGCGAAATCTGAATTGCGTCGACGACTTTATCAATCGCTTCGTTCTGCCCGAAAATCACGTTTTTCAAATCCTCGCGCAGCGTTTTCAGGCGGTCTTTTTCGTCGGCGACGACCGTCTTCGGCGGAATTTTCGCCATCCGCGCAATCGTCGTTTCGACCATCGAAACGGAAATCTGTTTCGGGCGCGCGTCTTCCGGCAGCAATTTAGTCGCCGCGCCGACCTCGTCGATGACGTCAATCGCCTTGTCGGGCAGAAAGCGGTCGTTGATATACTTTCCGGCGAGCTCCGAGGCGACTTTGAGCGAATCGTCCGAATACCTGACGCCGTGATGCTCCTCGTAAAAACGCTTTAAGCCTTTCAGAATCTGGTAGGTTTCGTCAATCGTCGGCTCGCCGATTTCGATTTTCTGGAAACGCCGCGCCAGCGCGCGGTCGCGCTCGAAAGCGGCTTTGTATTCGCTGTAGGTGGTCGAGCCGATACAGCGCAGCTCGCCCGCCGCCAGCGCGGGTTTCAGAATGTTTGAAGCGTCCATCGCGCCGCCCGAAACCGCGCCCGCGCCGACAATCGTGTGAATCTCGTCGATAAACAAAATCGCGTTTTCGTGTTTTTTAAGGTCGGTGATGATGGCTTTGAAACGCTGCTCGAAATCGCCGCGATAACGCGTTCCGGCGAGCACCGCGCCCATATCGAGCGCGAAAACCTTCGCGTCCAGCAGAACTTCCGGCACGTTTCCCTCGCTGATTTTCAGCGCCAAGCCTTCCGCCAGCGCGGTTTTGCCGACGCCCGGCTCGCCCACATACAGCGGGTTGTTTTTCTTGCGGCGGCAGAGCACCTGAATCGTCCGCTCGATTTCCGTCTCGCGCCCGATTATCGGGTCGATTCCGCCCTTTTTCGCCAGCGCGACCAGCTCGGTCGTAAAGGATTCGAGCGGCTTCGGGCGCTTCGCGCCGTTGGCGGCACGTTCTTCGGCAAATTCCGCGTCTTCGTCTTCGACGTTCGTTTCCAAG
The DNA here is from genome assembly GCA_030860665.1 of Acidobacteriota bacterium. Classification (GTDB taxonomy): domain Bacteria; phylum Acidobacteriota; class Blastocatellia; order Pyrinomonadales; family Pyrinomonadaceae; genus JALZHR01. Next base: position 15,831 of record JALZHR010000457.1, on the reverse strand, counting down.
TCGTTAAAAAACAAATTGTCGTTTTTGGAAATGCCGTGCGAGATATAATTCAAGACGTCAAGCCGCGTCACGCCCTGCTGCTGAAGCAGGTAAACGGCGTAAGACTGCTCGGTCTGAAACAGCGCCGCGAGGATATTGCCGCCGTCGACGGCGCGCTGACCGCTGCTCTCGGCTTGCAGCATCGCGTATTGGATAATGCCCTGAAAGGTCGAGGTCAGCTCCGGCATCAGCTGTATGTTTTCCGGCAGAACTTCCAGTATGTTGTTAAAATATTCGACCAAATCCTTTGCCAGCTTGTCCAAATCCGCGCCGCAATTGATGAGAACGTCGCGCGCCGTTCTGTCTTCCAGCAGCGCGTAGAGCAAGTGCTCCAGAGTCACGTATTCGTGGCGTCTTTTCACGGCTTCGTCAACCGCGATTCCTAAGGTTTCTTCTAATTCTTTCGTTAACATAAATCTAAAAACTTAAACAATTCTATTCTTCTTCAACCGTGCACAGCAGCGGATATTCGTTTGCGCGCGCCAGATTTATCGCTTTTTCGGCTTTCATCGTGGCGATTTCGTATGTATAAACGCCCGCTATGCCGATGCCTTCGGTGTGAACTTTCAGCATAATCGTAATGGCTTCGGCGTCCGTCCGCCGAAAAACCGTCCGCAGGATGTAGACGACGAAATCCATCGTCGTAAAATCGTCGTTGTGCAGCACGACCTTATACATCGGCGGCTTTTCCAGCTTCGTCTCGCTCTCGGTTAAAACATCAGGGTCAAAATCGGGAACATTCGGCATAAGATGATTTTGCCACAGAGAGCACGGAGAAAACAGTGAAAAGTGAATAACGAAAAGTGAATAACGAAAAACAAACAACTTTTCACTTTTCGTTATTCACTTTTCACTTCCTTAAATTTCTCCGACCTCAAAATAAGTCTTAATCGCTTTATACGCGCCCGCGTTGCTTAAGATGTCGAAAACTCGCGCGTAGTTTTCCGAGCCTTTGAACGGATGCGCCAGCATTCGCCCGAGCCAGCCCGGATACATCGCCTCAGCCGGCGCCAAATCCTTGACGCCCATTTCAAAGTGTTCGCGGTTGGCATTGACCGTGCCGAACATCGCGCGGTTTTCCGGAACGAACAGCCGGTTGATTTTGTCGGACGGAACGCCGTAGATTTTCCGCTCGCCGCCCGTGACCGACGATAAAATCAGCACGGCGTTCTGATTCGGGCTTTGCATCGCGTCAAAGACACCCGGCGAAAAGCCGGTGTTTACCTTTTATCTCCATTATCTGGCGTAATAGCCGCGTTTGGTGCGCGCAACGAGTTTCGGATGATTTTTAATTTTCACCGAAAGGCTGCGCCATTCGCCGCCGCGCGTCTCGCTTTTCGATTCGTAGCCGAGGCTGTAAACCTGGCTCAGGTCGCCGATTATTTTTTCGTAAATCCCGTTTAAATCGGTGATTTTTTTGGCGTAATAATTTTGCCCGCCGGTTTCTTCGCCGAGCATTTCCAGAGTCTTTCGTCCCTGCCGGACGGCTTTTTTATACCATTCGGTTTGCAGGATTTCGCCTTCCAGATAAATCGGGAAAATGGTCGTTTCGTTTTGCCTGACCGTTTCCAGAAGCTCGGTAAAAGTCGTCTCCGAAGGCGCGCCCGGCGGATTTAACCCGTAGGCTTTGCCCGTTACCGGGTCAGGCGTGTTCCTGCGCAGCCATTTGTATAAATCGTGATAGAGCGAGTTGTCTACGCCGTCGGTCATAAAAACGACGGCGCTGCGGCGGCGCTGTTCGGCGCTTCGGGTTTTAACGATTTTATCGTAAGCGAATTTCAGCGCATCCCAGACCTTCGAGCCGCCGCCCGGAGCTTTGATTGTTTTGACTTTTTCCAGCAGAACTTTTTTATCCGCCGTCAAATCCGCCACCATCTGCGCCTCGTGCGTGAAAGTGACGATTGCGATGCGGTCTGACGGTCGCGCCGCCTGTATAAAACGCCGCGACGATTCGATTATCAAATCCTGTTTTCCTTTAAGCGAGCCGGAAAGGTCTAGCAGCAGAATCAGGTCGAAAGGCTGGTCGGTCGTCGAAAAAAAGGAGATTTCCTGCGGCTGCCCGTCTTCGAGGACTTCAAAATCCTCTTTCTTCAAATTCAGATTCGCCGCGGCGGCAGCGGCTGCTGCTGGTGACGAGTCTTCATTCAGAACGCGCACGTTCAGATTCACAAGCTGCGTCTCGACCTTGAGAACTTCGTTTTCGTCATCCGTCAAATCCGGCACTTCGCCCGCCGCGCCGCCGCTTTCCTTCGCCGGCTGCTGTTTCAGAACGGGCGGCGCGGGCAGACGCGGCGATTTAATGACGACCGTCTGGTGGCGCACTTCCAAATCCTTGATAAAATCCGCCATCGGCTGCAAACCGTAGAGCGCGCGCCACCTGTCGAGCCGGTCTTCGTTTTGAATCGGATACAGGTAAATCATCTCGTCTCTAAAATAACTCTGCGTTCCGAATATCTGCGGGTGCCCGCTGCCGAGACGAATGGTGTCAATCAGCCACGCCAGGTTGCTTTTGGCAGCCAGACCTTTCTGCACCGCCGCTTCCAGAACCGGGAAAAATTCCTTTTGCAGCTCGAACGCCTTGTTGTTTCTGACGATTGCCAGAGCCGCCGCCGCCGCGTCCTCGCCGACCGATTCCTTCGTCAACCAGCCGTTTTCTCTGACGATTTGACAGAGCCGGAGCATCTGGGCTTCGCTCATCCGGTTCGATTCGGCGAGCAGTTTTTGATTTTTCTCCCAGTTTTCGACGACCTTCAGATTCATCTCTCTGCGGTCATCCTGCATTTTCAGCAATTCCTCGCGCAGTTTTATATTTTCCGACGCCCTTGTCGCCGTCGCTGCGGGCGGCGCGTTGATGGAATCGATGATTTTTTTCGCGTCCTCAGCGGTTAAGCATCTTCCCTGCTGCTGCTGCGCAAAAACGTGCGCGGAAAAGACCGGAATCAAGACGACTGCCGCCGCCGCTGCCGCTGCTGCGAATCTCCAAATCCAACGTTTCATAAAAATCCGTCCCTGTCGGAATATTGTCCTATCTGCTGCAAAATTTTGCCAATCAAGCCCGTCCAGCCCGCCGCCCGGCTCGCGCCCGGAACGAAACCGTTATCGCCGTGAAAGTATTCGTAAAAAAGGATGTAATCGCGCCGGTTTTCGTTCGATTGAAATTTTTCGGTTTTGCCCTAAAATAATCTTCGCAAACGGTTCCCGACGCGCGTGCTCTGACGTAAGCGCACCGGCGCTTCCAGTCTTTTCGCGCCTGCGCGCCTCGTCCAGCCGCCTGCGCTCGGCATTCAAAACGCTTTCCGCCGTCATAATTTGTTAAAAGAATGTCATATTTAACGATTTTAAGTCCAGCATTCGCCTTTCGCGTTAAAAATTAATGGACGCGGCGCGAAAACTCTGGTAAATTCGCAGAAAATAAGGTTTTCTTTTCCGACGAATCCGGCTCGTAATTAAAAAAAAATTATCAAGCGTTACTGAAAAAAAGTCTTAATTAAACATATCTAGCTTTTACTGCTAAATGAGAAAAGATTCGTTTTCAACCAACGAGCGTCCACAGTCGGAAAATACTCCTATATTCGGAGCAGGCATATTCGACCGCTCGCCGAAAGGTTTAAGACAGATGACCAGCGACAAGCTCGCCGAAATTTTCAAAGAAATTCAACTGAATCTGGACAACGGGATTTCCAGCTCGGCGGAAGCCGTCATCAACGAGACGCTGCGCTCCTACTCGCTGAAGCTGGGCGAAAAAATCCGTCTCTATTCACAGTTGTCCTTTGTTTACGAAACGCAGGGACGCTACCCGGAGGCGCTCGACACGCTGCGCCGGTTCGAGGACGAGAGCACGCTGGCGCAGCTCGACCCGGAAACGCGCGTTGCGCTGATAACGCAGATTGCCGTCGCCTATAACAACTCGGGCGATTATCCGAAAGCCGTCTCGCTTTTGAAATCGACGCTGGAAGAAGCCGAAGAAGCGGATTTGCGCCATCTTTTCGGCGGAATCTACACGGCGCTGGCGCGCGTCTACCGCAAGCTGAACGAATACCAGATTTCGCGCGACCACGCCGAAAAAGCCCTGAAATATTTTCGCGAATCGGGCGACTGGCGCGGGATGGCGGAAAGCTATCATTCAATCGCGCAAGCCATCCAGCTGACCGGCAACAGCGAAAAATCGCTGGAATTTTATAATCAGGCAATCAAAATCATCGGCTCGCGCTCGGCGCCGTTTCTGCTCGGCAAAATCTATTCGGATATGTCGGGCGCGTTCTGGTTTCTGCGCCGCCCGCAGGAAGGCGTCAGTTGTCTGGAAAAATCAATCGGCTTTTTCGAGCAGACCGAGCATAAAGTTCAATCGACCGCCGCCTACAACAATCTCGGCATCAACCTGATGCTGCTCGGCGCGTGGACGAAAGCCGAAGAGGTTTTCAAACACGCTCTGGAGCTGGCTTTTGAAACGAATCACCGCCACATCGCCGGAATTCTCGATTCGCTCGGCGAGCTGAAAATGCTGCGCGGCGATTACTCGGAAGCGCAAACGCTGCTCGAACAGGGCGTCGCGCTGGCGGAAGAGCGCAAGTATGAATGGTATGCGATTCAGGCGCTCAGAAATCTGGGTCGCTGCCTGCTCCTGCAGGGCAAGCCGGACGAGGCGATTGCCAAAGCGCGCGAAACGATTGCGCGCTGCGAAAAAATCAGCGAGACGCAGGTCGGAAATCTCGCCCGCCTGGTTTTAGCCGAAGCTTATTTCGAGAGCGGAAACGCGGCGCAGTGCGAAAAACAGCTCGAAGCGATTGAAACGACCGACCCGACGGCTGATTTTTTCGTGCTCGGCAATATCCAGCGCATCCGCGGGCTGATGGCGCTCGAAAATCAGGCGGACGAAATCGCGCTGCATCATTTCAACCGCAGCCTTTCGATTTTTGAAACGGCGGAAGATTTATATCACACGGCGCTGGCGCGGATGGAAATCGGCAGGACGATTCCGGAAAGCGAGCCGCAGCGCGCCGAAAATTATCTGAAATCGGCAATCGAGATTTTCGAGCGGCTCGAAACGCGTCCCGTGCTCGCCAAAGCGAAAGCCGCGCTGGAAAATCTGAAAGCCGCCGCGCCGGTCAGGAAACGCGAGCATTCGGCAGGCTCGCAGCTGCTGATGCTGAGGCTGGCGGAAGCGGTCGCCTCGCGCGAGCTGCTTTTCCGCGAGCTGGTCGCCATTCTCCAGCAGGAAAGCAAAGCCAGCCGCATCCTGATAGCCGAATCGAAAGAGCAGCAAAAAACCTTTTACCCGTTTATCACACAGGGCTTTACGTCAGCCGAAAGTATGGAGCTGGTCGCCAAAGCGCAGCAGGCGCATTTAAGCGGCAATCTCGAACACTTCGCCAAAACGAAAAACCTGAGCATTTTTCCGCTTCGCGCGCCGAGCGCGCCGCCCGCGATGCTGATGATTTACCCGCGTTCGAGCGCGAACCTGCTGGACGGCAGCCTGCTTCAGCCGCTGCTGCGCGTAGTCGAGCTGGGAATGGACGTTTGCGCCCTGCGCGAAAAGGACAAAGCGCAGCAGACCGAGCAGGAAGTCAGCCCGTTTACGTCGCAGAGCCTGATGCAGGGCTTTATTCATTCCAGCCCGGCGATGACGTCGCTGGTCGAGGAAGTTTATAAAATCCGCTCGTCGGACGTAACGGTTCTGGTGACGGGCGAGTCGGGCACGGGCAAAGAGCTGGTTTCGCGCGCGATTCATACGCTCTCGAACCGCAAGGATAAAGTTTTCGTCCCGTTTAACTGCACCGCCGTGCCGAAGGAGCTGGCGGAAGGTCACCTGTTCGGCTATCGCAAAGGCGCGTTTACGGGCGCGGTCAACGATTCGCCCGGCGTGATTCGCTCCGCGCACGGCGGAACGCTGTTTCTGGACGAAGTCGGCGATTTGCCTCTGGAAGTTCAGCCGAAGCTGCTCAGATTTTTGCAGGAAGGCGAGATTCAGCCGCTCGGCGAAAAAGCGCCGATAAAGGTCGACGTCCGCGTGATTGCGGCGACGAATATGCCGCTGGAAGAAAAGGTCGCCGACGGCAGCTTTCGCGAAGATTTATATTATCGCCTGAACGTGATTCGCCTGCGCGTGCCGCCTTTGCGCGAGCGCCGGTCGGAAATTCCGCCGATTGTCAATTATTATCTGAATCAATACTCGGCGCGCTTTAACAAACGCGATTTGAACATCACGCCGCAGACGATGGATTTGCTGATGGTCTGCGAATGGGAAGGCAACGTCCGCCAGCTCTGCAACGAGGTTCAGCGCATCGTCGCGCGCGCCGAAGACGGCGAGACGATTACGCCCGACCATCTCTCGTCCGATTTGAAGCGCAGCGCCGTCCCGATTCCGTCTTTCGCCGCGCCGCCGTCGGCGGGCAGCAACATCACGCCGATTAGCTCCTCGTTCGGCGCGTCTTCGTTCAACATTTCAGCCAACGGCTCAACGCTCGAAGAAGCCGTTTCGGAGCTCGAAAAACGAATGATACGCGAGGCGATGCGCCGCCACAACAACAACATCTCGCGCGTCGCCCGCGAATTAGGATTAACCCGCCGCGGGCTTTATCTCAAGCTCGGTCGCTATCAGCTGATGGATAAAGCAGGTTAAATCAATGCAAAATGCAAAAGGCAAAGTGCAAAATGGAAGGATTAATTTAATTCTGAAATTTTCTTCCTAATATTTTGCATTTTGCATTTTGCATTTTGCATTTATTAACCCCATCAGCAGAAAGAAAATCATCGCCACTTCCTGGTCGCCGAGATTGTAATGCACCAGCCCGCTCGTGAAAAATCCGACCAGACCGCCGAAACAGCCGAGAAAAATTCCCTTTTCGATTGCGGAATGCGGAATGCGGAATGCGGAATTTGAAGTTTCATCGTACGCATCGGACTTCCGACTTCGGACTTCGGACTTCGGACTTTGGACTTCCACGAGCCCGCGCCGGAGTATTTTGGCGTAGAGCCACAAAATCCAGAGCCAGATGAGAAGCGCCGGCAGTCCGCGCTCGACGACCAATTGCAGAGGCGTGGAGTGAAAATGTCCCATCGGCAGCCGACCGTCGTCAAACAGACGCCACTCGCCCGCGTAGCGCTTGATTGAATCCATCCCGACGCCGACCAGAAAATTGCGCGGGCTTTGCGTCCATAAATCGAAGCCTTCGCGGTAAACCGTCTGCCGCCAGCGTGTCGAATCGTCTTTTTCGTCGATAAACCCGACGTTGCGGCTCTGCTGCAAAAAGATTAATCCGCCGACGACGAGCGGCAAAACAATCGCCGCCAGCGCCAGAATCATCCGGCGATTGCCGCCGAGCAGAACGATGACGAAAGCCGAAAGCAGAAACGCCGCCTGCGAGGCGCGCGTCGCCGTCAAAAGAAGCGCGAACATCATTCCGCCGAGACAAAGAAAAAGCAGGAGAATAACGGAGAACGGAAAACGGAAAACGGAAAATGTTTTTTTATCAGTTAAACCCGGTAAATCCCTTTCCGCCTCGCTTTGCGTCCCTCGCGCCTTTGTGTTGAAAAATCCGGTTCCGGCGATTAAAGCGATTAAAAGCCCGAAGACGAGCGAGGCGATAAGCTGCAAGACCTCGGCATAGGTCGTCCAGTGACCGTAAAATCCGGTCGAGCGCCAGTTGCGGCTTTTTTTCCAGCTTTCGACGCCGAGCTTTTCGAGCGCGGTCGCGCCGGGCAGCAGATTTTCGCGGCGGACGTCGGCGGCAAAATAAAAATCCGGGCGATAAAATCTGACTTTCGTCGTCTCATTGCGCTCGATTTCCGCGACCAAATCTTCAGGCGTCCTGATTTTTTTCCGGTTGACTTCAAGCAGCGTGTCGCCTTCATAAATCGCGCCTTTCGCCAGCGGGCTTTCCGTCTTCAAGCCGTGAATTTCCACGCCGCGCCCGATGATTCTTTCAATCGGCGTCAGAAAAACGATGACCATACAGGAAAAAATCAGCGCGAAAACCAGAAAATAAACCGCCCGGCGCGTCCGCGCGTTGTTGACGACGAAGTGAAAAATCAGAAAAAGCGCCGCGCCGCGCAGTTGATTGACTGAGATGTCGGGCGCGTAGGAAAAAGCGCAGGTCAGCGCCGACCAGACGAAAAACGCCCACAGCGCAACGTCGAGCGGCGTGCGGACAAACGGCGGGCGCGGCTTGAGAAAAAACCTGATTATCCAAGCCAGCATTCCCAGAATCCAGGCGGTCTGCGTCGCGGCAATCGAATGCGGCGCGGCGACGACCATCAGAACGAGAAAAACGAACGCGAGCCTTTCAAGCTGCGCGCCGAGCCGGTTTTCGTGATTGACGGACGCGATTTCGTCCAGCCGCCGAAGGAATTTTTGCATAAATCAACCCGATAGATTTTGCTTTATCCTGCCTGTCCTGTCTATCCCGTTTGAGATAAACTTTCAATATGGCTCAGGAAAATCCGCGAAGCGATTTGTCAATCAAAACCGAAATCAATCTTTATTACGATTTGTTCGTGCCGGAAAAAACGGGCGGGCGCGCGCCTTTGCTCATCGCGGTTCACGGCTACGGCGCGCACAAACGCTATATGATGCGGGAGGCGCGCGCCGTTGCGCCCGACGATTTCGTAATTGTTTCGCCGCAAGCGCCGCACCAGCATTTTCGCGCGACGGCTGACGGCTACAAGGTCGGTTTCGGCTGGCTGACCGATTACAAACCGGAGGAATCCGTCCGGCTGCATCAGAATTTCGTGCTCGAAATTATCGAGAAACTGTCGGGCGAAAACTTGATTGATACGAATAAGATTTATCTCTACGGGTTTTCGCAAGCCTGCGCGCTGAATTTTCGTTTCGCTTTCACTTACCCGGACGTTCCGCGCGGCGTGATTGGCATTAGCGGCGGCGTTCCCGGCGATTTGGACTCGAACCCGAATTACCGGGCGACCGGAGCGGACGTTTTTTATCTCTACAATGACGACGACGAATTCTACCCGCTGGAAAAATACAGGGCTTTCGAGGCAAAGCTCGCCGCGTATCTGCCGAATTTTCAATCGAAGCTCTACCGGGCAAAGCACGAAATCGTCGAACCGATGCGCGCGGACATAAAAGCGTGGCTCAAAGCGTCCGTTTCCTGACCGCAGGCGTTCATTTCCATTCTGCACACGTTCATTTCCATTCTGCACACGCTCGTTTCGACTCTGCACACATTCATTTCCGACTTGCCTGCGGCTTCTCGGAGAAATGAAAAGGCGGAAAGCCTCCAGAAGCCTTCCGCCTGATTGATTAAGCCCGAAGAAACGGGTTTCTTTATTTGTTGTAGCGATAGGTCGTGAACATCGAATCCATCCGCGTGTCCTGTCCCGGCGTGAATTTGAACATACAATAGTCGTCCGTGTAGTCCATAAAGTTTTCAATCGGGTCTCTGCCGGTCAGCGACGGGCAGCTGTCGCGTCCGGTCGGGCAGCCGTAGGCGGGCGAATATTCCGCAGGCGTGTCAGCCACTAAATCGCCGCCGCCGGTAGAGTTAGACGAACAGCCGCCCTGGAAGGTGTGATATAAGCCCATCCAGTGTCCGACTTCGTGCGTGCCCGTGTCGCCTTCGTTATACGGCGCGGCTGTTCCGCCCGGAACGGACGAATACAGAATCACGACGCCGTCTTTGTGCGGCTGGCTGGCGTAGCTCGACGGAAACGTCGCGTAGCCCAGGATGCCCTGCGACGGGTTGCAGCTATAGATGTTCAAATCGTCCGCCGTGCCCTGTCTGAGCGCGCTTTTCATCTTGCTTTCGGTGCCCGAGCTGTAACAGCCGTTAAACCAGGTCGAGTTAGTCGTGCGCGTGACCGTCACCAGATTAAACTGCCAGCCCCATTGCGAATAAGCGGAGTTCAGGACGTTAATCTGGTCGTTAATCATCTGCGTCGTGATGTCGCCGTTCGACACGCCCGTGCCCTTGCGAATAACGTGAAAATAAACGTTGATGACGCCGCCGGTCACGTCGGAAGTATCGCCGCCCGAGCTTCTCATCGCCGCCCGACGGTCGTTGAAGTCTTTTTCCATCGCCGCGATTTTCACCGGGTCGTGGTCGGTTCCGCAAACTCTGCCGTCGCTGACGACGACCGGATTTTTCGTTCCCGTTGCAGACTCATCCTGTCTGGCAAGAGATTGAGCGCTGCTGATATAGCTGCTGATGCTGAAAACAGCCAGCGTGATTACGGCAAAGCCTGCGAGCGCAACAAATGCGCGTAATTTGTTCATACTTCGGTTATCTCCTTAGAATTTAGATTTAATAGGATAACGGATGAAACGCATTGAATTGTAAAATCCGGATATTACTTCAGAGACATTTAAAAGTTACTTCATTCCGGGCGAAAAGGTCAAGATTTTTTATCACGGGACAGCGTCCTAATCCTGCGGCGTTATACTAAGGGTCGTCTCAGAAACGGCGGTTTTTGAAATAAACCCGCCGCTTTGTTAACAGTTCGCTTCTTATTAACGTCTTTTGAGATGAAGTATTGAATTTATCTTAAAAATTACAAAGATACCGTATGGAAGCCTTGATTTTATCACTCGCCCTGGCGGCGATTGCCGCTGCGGCGTTTCTGGCGTCGAAACCGCTGGAAAAGCGAATATTAGTCACCTGCGCGCTGCTTGCCGCCGTCTATATCGGCGCAGATGACTTCGTTACCGGGCTGCCGTCATTAGTTAAAGGACTTAATCCCGCCGGTGCAAGCTGGAACTGGACGGGCAAGTTCCTCAGTCTCGCGCTGTCGGCAGCCGTTATCGCGTCGCTGAGGCTCTCGCCCGCCGCGGTGGGTCTGACCGTCAGGCAGCGTCACGCGAAAACCGGGCTGGTCGCGCTTTTATTATTCATTGTTTGGGGCAGTTGCCTGGGTCTGCTTTTCAAGCCCGGCGTTCCCGATACGGAAACGCTCATCTTCCAGGCGACTATGCCTTCTTTGTCCGAGGAACTCGTCTATCGCGGTATCGCGCCCGCGATTCTATTGGGTCTGTTCCTCCGCCCGCAGCAATCCGATGACGGAATGCCGTGGGCGGTAATTTTTTCGACCGCCGTCGCTTTCGGCGCCTGGCACGGGCTTAAATACTCTAACGGGTCGTTCGGCTTCGATGTTATGTCGGCTCTGTTCCCGTTTATCGGCAGTATTCCCGGCGGCTGGCTGCGCTACAAGACCGGCAGCCTGCTCTTTCCGATTCTCGCTCACAGCTTTGCTAACGTTGCATTTCACGTCGCGGGCGGACTGGCTGCCTGACAACCGGCTTTCCTTTCCAGCACCGGGCTTTTAAAAGCAACTTCGACTGCCGGAATCTCCGCGTCCGCAATATCCAGCACGCGACCGGCTACCGGACGCCCGTCGTTTTTAACCTGAGCCGACGTGCTGACCGGTGAGAAGAACGACAGGCTCACGCCTGATATAATGAAGATTAAAACAGCTTCGCTAAAGCCCCGAAACGCTTCGATTATTTTTACGATTTATTCTCCTCTTACACCAGAGATATTATAATTAAACCCGTTTCAGAGAGCTTTTTTTATGAGACAATCTAAAATAGGCTGAAAAGTGTCCCGTAAACGACTCTTTTTGAGACAATCTAAAAGTGATAAGGATGCGACCGGATAAAATCTTCAAAACTTTTCTGATTTTCCTGTTAATTGCGGGTTTCTGTTTCGGACAGGAATTTGTCGAGGACGAAAACTGGATTGGCGAGATAGGCGGCTTTTATTGCTGCAACCCGTTTATCACCTACAGGTATGACGATTTCACTATTGAAGACGTTGAAAGGGCGAAACAAAAACTAAAATCCATAAAACAATTCGCTTCCGGAAACGAATGGGAATGAGTATATTACCGAAGCGTCTCAATCGGCGACGATAGAATGGTTTGGGATTCGGAAGGCGGATTTTTCGCTTTCTACTACTACCACGAGCTTCGCTCTCTAAATTACGGTCGAATAAAAGAATTACCGGGCTTAATCGAGCTGGTTTCTGAAAAACCTTTAACCGCAGGCTTAGCAAAAAAAATATCCGCCAAGACCGGGAACAGATTAGTCAAAGTCAAAGTCGGCGAAAGGCATTTTCTGGTCGATGAAAATCGCATCCGGGATTTTGCCGAAAGAGCCGTCGGATTGAGCACGGAGCTGGAAGATTATTCTTATTATTGGTCTAAAGCCGAAGACGATGAAAAAAGGGTCTTCGGTCTTCCTGTTCTTCCTTCAGAATACAAAGATTCTCTGCGCTACCCGGTAGAGGCGAAAATTATTGCCGTCGGCAGCAGGAAAATTATTCCTAACGAACAATCTACAAAGGAATTTAATTTTGCTGATATTCATTATCCGGTAACTTTGAACGCCGGTAAAAATAAAAATGTAAAAAGCGGGATGAACTTATTTGTCGAAGATTTGGGCGAATGGGTTGAAATAACAAAAGTTTTTCAGAAACATTCCATCGGCAGAATCAGCCGAAACTTCGGCGAAGGCAATAAAGAACAATGCTTAGACGGCGAACGCGGACAGGGACAAGTTATCGCCTGCAAAAAAATTAAAGTCGGAACGCAGGCTAAAACCAAAGCCAGCGAATTGTTTTTTTAAGCATTATTTAGTTATGCGGAATCGGCAGCGCGCCTTTTGAACTTAAAGCGGCTTCCGGTTATAAGTAGTTGCTGAAAAAGTTTAAGAGGATTTATTTTCTTCAGGTCGTGCCGGGAATAAAGCCCGCGTCCGGATTTATTGATTTATTGATATTTAACCTTGATTTTCACGGTATAGCCTTTTTAGAGGCTTGTCTCATAAGTCGCCCGAATAACCAAAACACCAAAACTCATCGACATTTTCGACCGACGTTTTTCGAGTTGTTGAAAATATATAATTTTCAGCGCCACCGGATTCACTACCTGTCACGGGAACAACCGGCAATTACAAGACGTTTATTCCTGTGAAAAGCAGCTTGCTTTTCCGATATCGACATCTATACTGTTTAGCGGAATTTTTCCGCCGGGTGAAAGGATTTTTTGCAATGAATAAATTTTTCCGGGCGCGCCTGCCGCTGCTGCTGCTGCTGATTTCGTCGCTGCCGCTTTTCAATCTCGCCTGCGGGTCGAATTCACGGTTTATCGAACGCGGAAACGATTCGCGTTCTTCTTCCGACGCGTCAGCGCCGTCAACGCGCGTCGTCGAGGTTCAATCGCCCGAAATCAGGAAAATGCTCGAAAGCGCAGTCGAGCAGACCAGGGTGACGAAAAATTACGACGGCGCATACGTCGTGATTCCGTATCCGATGGGCGACGTTCCCGCCGAAACCGGCGTCTGCACGGACGTGGTGATTCGCGCCTTTCGCCGCGCGGGCACGGATTTGCAGCGGGAAGTTCACGAAGATATGCGGGCGAATTTCGCTGTCTACCCGAAAAAATGGGGCTTGCCCAAACCCGACACGAACATCGACCATCGCCGCGTTCCGAACCTGCAAACTTTTTTCACGCGCCGGGGCAAGGCGCTGGAAATCACGCGCAATCCCGCCGATTACCAGCCCGGCGACGTCATCAGCTGGGACATCGACGGCAAGGGAATGACGCACATCGGCTTGGTCTCGAATCTCCGGGACGAACGGGCGGGAAGATTTTTAATCATCCACAATATGGGCTGGGGCGCGAAAGCCGAAGACGTTCTGTTTCGCTGGCAAATCACCGGGCATTACCGCTATTTCTAATTTTTCTTTCGGGTGATTACGCTAAAATCGACGCTTACGCTTTTTTCATATCGAAATAAAACGCAAGGAGCGAAAGCGAGGCGACAATCAGATTCCAGCCGCCGACGACGCTTCCCAATATGTAACCATCTAAAAAATTGAGAATAAATGTCGCCTGAATCGCATTAAACCCGGCGGTTAAGAGCCACATCCAGACCGCATAGTTTTTTTCCACGCCGAATTTGTAATATTCCCGGTGACAGCGAAACAAAAACACGCCGATTCCAGCCCAGACCCAGACCGGAAAAACGTAAATCAGCGACAGAATCAGCAAAATCAGAGTGTAGCCTCCCGAAAATAAAACACTAATCAGAAACAGCACGCCCATCGTCCACAAAATCGCGGCGGACGAATAATAGAACAAGCCCGCTATCTTTTCCGGCTGATTCCGGTTTTTAATATAAGACTCAATCCGCTGTTGCTGCGACTGCTGTCGCGGCGGCTGAAAGTCCTGTAATTCGATGTTTTGCATTTATTTTGACCTCGCTTTCAAAGGAAGTTAAAAACTTCCGTCGAAGTAAAGCGCAAAGCCCGTGCCATCCGCGAAAAACAGGAAAAGCCCCGTATTTACGAGGCTTTTACAAAATCCGATTTTGCAAAGTGCCGCGACGCGGCTTTGATTTTCGCAAATTGAAAAGAAATATTTAGAAAGGCAAAGGCAAAAGGTAAAAGGCAAAAGGCAAAAGTAAGGAATTATTTTTCTTCACTTTTACCTTTTGCCTTTGTTCGTTGCCGCTAGGACGAAATGATGTTCATCGTGCTCGGATAATAGAAGCTTCCGCCGGTCGTCGAGCCGTAGATGACGCACAAAGCCTGATTGCCCATCGACGGCGTATACAGGGTCGTGCCGACGGAAGCGTTTATCTGGCTTGCGCTGTAGCCGTTGTTGTATTGCAGACACCACATTTTCGAGCCGTTGCCCGAATAAGTCAGCATTCCGAGTCCGGTTATCGAACCGCCGTTGGCGGTGATTGTCGCATATTGGCTGAGCTGTCCGGTCGACGAGCTGTAAACCACTTCCCAACCCGAAATCGAGACCACGCCCGACAGCGAGTCGGATTCGGTAGAAGAAGAAAACATCTGTTCGAGCTGCGACAGCTCGACGTTTCCGGACTTGATTAAATTAAGAACGTCCTGTTCGTTTGCAGGCATAATATATGCTCCTTTGTTTATTTTTTAATGAGTCGAAGAATATCTTCAAAAGCAACATACTCCTATCGCGCCCGCTTTGCAATAGATTTTTTTAAAAATATTTATGGCTTTGCGCCGAAAGAGCCGGAAACTTCCGACTTGCGACGCAAAGCCATAAATAAATTAATTTGCCCGTCGTTACCGGTTCGCTTCCGCGCGCACCTGTTCGTTATCTCCGTCAGGCGCGACGCGGCTTTTTTTGTCCCTGACGAATCCGGTGACGACCTCGACGAAGTTTTCCGGCTTTTCTTCCTGCGGAACGTGACCGCAGTCCTTAAAGACGACGAGGCGCGAATTGAGAATCGCGTCGTGCAGCCGATAGCCGTTCTGAATCGGGATAACCGTGTCGTTTTCGCCCCAGACGAGCAAGGTCGGCTGGCTGATAAACTGCGCGTCCTGCTCGATGCGGCAGGCGTTCCAGTTGCGCGCCGTCTGCAAAACGGAACGATGCGCGTCTTTGGCGCGCAGCGGGCGGCGAATCGACTGGATTCGCTCGTCGGTTATCAGGTGATGATTGGCGGGCGAGAGCGTGTTTTGCAGGCGATGGCGGAGAAATCGGGGCGAATCTAACAGAAACGCCGAGATGACCTCGCCCATTCCCGGCAGATTGGCGAGCCGCAGAACCGGGTGCCGCTTGGCGTCGTCGTTGCAGACCGAGCCGACCAGAATTAGTTTTTCGACCCGCTCGGGATAATCCAGCGCCAGCGTCGAAGCGACCGCGCCGCCGTAACTGCTGCCGGCGACCGTCGCCTTGCCGATGCCGAGCCGATTCATAAACCGCGAGACGACGCGCGCCTGCGACTGAATCGAATAATCGAACCACGACGGCTTGCTCGAATAACCGAAGCCGACCAAATCGACCGCGATGACC
>JALZHR010000438.1 GCA_030860665.1 Acidobacteriota bacterium | reverse complement strand
ATAGAAACCTGTTTGGCGCGCGTTCCGGGCGAGCGTCCCTGACCGGCGAGACCGGCGTCGCCGATGGTCACGGCAATCATCGCCGTCGGCGTAATCACCACGTCGTCAACCGTTTTGCCGAAGGTTTTGACAATCATCGTCTGACCGGAAACGAGCGCGGCGGGCGCGTGCCCGGTATGCAGGGTGGTGACGCCGTAGCCGCGCACCCATTCGACCAGCTTTTCTTCCGGGTTGTAAGAGTCGAAGGCGCGCAAATCGGGCTGAATCGGGCTGGACTGGTCAATCTGCATCTGCTCGTGCGGCTGGTTCAGATAACCGGCAAGCCCGATGACCGAATGAGCGTCAATCAAGCCGGGCGTGACGACTTTTGCCGAGACGGTTTTGTAACCCGATGGAATCCTGACCTGATTTGCCGCGCCGACCGCCTCGATTTTGCCGTTTGCGCCGATTAAAACTACGCCGTTCGCAATCGGCTCGCCCGCCATCGTCCAGACCGTCTCGCCGCGCACGGCAATCTGCGCGGGAACAGTGAGCAGCAAGCAGTGAGCCGTAAGCAGTAAAAAGCCGAGCTGGAGAAATTTTCTAAAGATTCCTTTATTTTGCATTTTGCATTTTGCGTTTTGCATTTTATTAATTTCCACCTCCAAAAACGTCGCCGTCGAAGCAGTCGATGTGAAACGTGCGGTCGTTGGTCGCGCCGTAGCCGCCGGTCGCAATTAGATAATCTTTCGGGTCCGAGCGGTCGAAAACCTTTTTGCCGTCAACCCAGGTTTGCAGAACGTGCGTGTATACGCTCAAAGGGTCGCCGGAAAGAACGATAAAATCAGCGTCCTTGCCGGTTTCGAGCGAGCCGGTTCGCTTGTCCAAATCGAGCATTATCGCGCCCGCCATCGTCATCCCGTAAAGCGCCTTTTCACGCGACATCCCGTTGCGGACGGCAAGCCCGGCGGAGCGCAGGAACAGCCGCGAATCAGTGATGTAATCGTCCGTGTGAAAGCCCGCCAGCGCGCCCGCTTTTTCGAGCGCCGCGCCGTTGGTCATCGAAACTTCCATCGTTTCGAGCTTTCCGCCCGGCGCTTCAATCATAATTATCGACGCCGGAACTTTCGCCTTCGCAATTTCGTCAGCCACTTTCCAGGCTTCGGAAACGTGCTGGAGCACGACTCGAAAATTAAATTCTTTCGAGAGACGAATCGCAGTCAGAACGTCGTCGTGACGATGCGTGTGAAAATGCACGACGCGCCTGCCGTCGAGCACTTCGACAAACGCTTCCATCACCAAATCGCGGTTCGGCATTTTCGATTTGTCGTTTCCGGCTTTGCGGATTTTCTCGCGGTATTCCTGCGCTTTGACTAATTGTTCGCGTATCATCGCGGCGGATTTCGCGCGCGTGTTCGGAAAATTTCCCGGCGTCGGGCGCAAAGGGTTCGTGCCGTTGGCGAATTTCATCCCGCCCGCGACGCGCCCGTCTTCGGTCATAATCAGCAAATCGTCGATGACGTTGCCGTCGCGCAGCTTCAGATAAAGCGTCTGACCGCTGTTCAGATGTCCCGAGCCGGGCATCACGTTGACAGTCGTAATGCCGCCCGCCTGCGCGCGCTGCAAGCTCGAAGCGCGCGCGTTGAGCGAATCGAGCAGCCGCACGTCGGGCTGAATCGGGCTTGAGCCGTCAGCGCCCGAGCCTTCGCCGATGTGGCTGTGCGTGTCAATCAAGCCGGGCATAATGACTTTGCCCTGCAAGTCTATAATCTGAACGTTGGACGCGAGGCGAACCGTGCGCGCGTCGCCGACCGTCGTGATTTTTCCGTTCTGAACCAGCAGAATTCCCTGCTCAATCGGCTGCCCGACAATCGGGATTATCCGCGCGTTGATAAATGCCGTCGGCTGCTGCTGTTGCTGCCCGAAAGCCGCAGAGATAAACAGAAAAATCCCTGCCAAACAAAATAAGATTTTTTTCATTAAATATTTCCCCAAGCTTTAAAAAGAAGAATCAGGATGTGTAAAGCTAAGTTGCAACGAAACGATGCGCGTGTCAAGCGGGCAAAACAATTAAAAATTAAAAATTACGAATTACGAATTAAAGATTTCTGACCTTTCATTCCGGAACTTTGATTCGGCTCAATTATCAAAGGTCAAAAATCATAGGTCAAAGTTCACTTCTTCCAATTCGTAATTCGTAATTTTTATTTTTTTATTTGCTCGTTTGCGGGCAGAGTTATTAAAAAAGAAGTTCCGCCGCCGTTGTTCGATTCGACCTCGATTTTCCCGTTGTGCGCGGTGACGATTCCGTAACAGACGGCAAGCCCCAAGCCCGTGCCTTCGCCGGTCGGCTTGGTCGAGAAAAACGGGTCGAAAATCTTTTTCAGATTTTTTTCTTCGATGCCGACGCCGCTGTCGGCGATGCGGACGGCAATTGAGCCGTCGGCGCGAAAAGTCTCTATCGAAAGCTCGCCGCCGCCGGGCATCGCGTCGCGCGCGTTCAGCAGCAGGTTCAGAAAAACCTGCTCGAGCTGGTCGGCGTCGGCGAAGACTTTGGGCAGATTTTCGCTCAAATCGATTTTTAATTGAAGATGCTGAAAGGCTTTATCGAAGCTGGCGAGCCGCAGGCTGGTTTGCAGAACCGCGTTTACGTCGACCGCGTTTTTCGCCGCCGGACGCGCGCGCGCAAAGTCCATCATATCGCGCGTAACCTGTGTGATGCGCGTGATTTGCGTCGAGATGAGCTTTAATTTTTCCTTCGTTTCGGCGTCGAGATTTTCGCGTCTTTGCAGCATCTGAATTAAGGAAGAAATCGAAGCCAGCGGGTTGTTGACCTCGTGCGCGACGCCCGCCGCCAGCGTTCCCGTCGCCGCCAGTTTTTCGGTGCGAATCAACTGCTCGTTGAGCCTTTGCAGCTGCTCGATGTCGTGCGCCATCTTGCGGCTCATCTCGTTGAACGATTCCGCCAGCAGACCGATTTCGTCGTTGCTCCGGCGCATATCTATTTCCGTCCCGTATTCGCCGTTCGTCACGCGCACCGCCGCGACCGTGATGCGCTGGAGCGGGCGCGAAATCGTCCGGACAATCAAAAGAACCAGCAAAAGATTCGGCACGAGCGCGGAAATGACACTGAAAACCAGGTATTTTCGCCACGCCTCAAAGCTCATCCCGTCCTGAAACGACCACCAGACAATCGGGATTTGAAAAGCGATAAAGCTGATGATGGCGACCGTC
Organism: Acidobacteriota bacterium; assembly: GCA_030860665.1. Lineage (GTDB taxonomy): Bacteria > Acidobacteriota > Blastocatellia > Pyrinomonadales > Pyrinomonadaceae > JALZHR01. The sequence goes on along the minus strand of JALZHR010000438.1, from coordinate 8,463 downwards.
GCGATGCTGAGCGCGATTTTGTATGTTATCGGGAAAAGCCGGAACTGGTCGAGCGCGTTGTGCAGCGAAAACAGTTTGAAATTGGAAATCGCATAGGCGTAAATCAAAACGCCGGGCAGCACGAACAGCGACGAAACCGGCAGAAATTCGTAAGTTCCAAAATACGGCAAAACGATATTCGCCAGCGTTTTCAGAACGCCCGTCACGCCCAAAGCCCAGAGAATCGCGCCGACCTGCTGACCTTTCTGCGTGCGGCGATATTTCCGGTATTTGCGCAGCAAAAGCCACGCGCCGTAGGCGAAAACCGCATAGACGTAAATCACGAAAGCGTAGGCGAGCGGCGCAAGCTCAATCTCGAAACGTCCCTCGACGAAACCGACGCGATGCCATAAAAGCCCGAAAGCCGTCGCCGGAATCAAAACCAGACCGGGCGCGAAAAGCATCGCGGCTTTTTTTCGCGGCGTCCGCGCGTTTTCGGGAAAAACCCAGGCGAAGACGACCAGCGAGCACTGCATCAGCAGAGAGATTATAAAGCTCGAAGCCGCCCACCAGTCGGCTGACGTGTTTTCGTTCTGAAAATCCCAGAAAACTAAATCCTTCGTCGTCCAGAGCGCGAGAAAAGCGATAAAAGCGGCAAACGTCTGATGCGCGCGGCTGCGCGGGTTGGCGACGAAAACGTAGAAGCCGAGCAGAACCAGCAGAAAAAGCACGAACAGATGAAGCAGCGTCAGCATCAGCTAGATTTTAACCGAAAGCCGCAGAGAGGCAAGTGGGCAGCAAAGTAAAGGCAAAAGGCGAAAGGCAAAAGGCGAAGGGCAAAAATGAATTGAAGATTGTATTAACATCTTGCCTTTCTCATCTGCTGAAAACTCTATGGATTGCCACCAGCTTTATGAATTGCCGTTAGCTTTAGCTAGTGGAAGTCTGGCAGGAAGAAGCCGGCTTTAGCCGAACTTTAATTTTTTTCGACTTTCCTTTCGACTTTAGCCTGATTTCAGCTAAAGCTAAAAGGATGATTGTTATTTTTTAGAAATTCGGCTAAAGCCGCTTTTTTATTGCTTCATTTTCCACTAGCTAAAGCTGGTGGCAATTCATAAAATCTGTAGCGGTTTGTCTAACGCCTGTCGGGCGTTTGCGGTTCTGTTCCGGATTTATTGCCGCCCCGGTCGAGTTTGAATTTCAGATTAACGCCGATGACGTTTACGTTTTTCAGCGCGTTGCCGCGATTTCTCTGATACAGATAGAAGAAATCGGCGGAAAAGGCGGGCGTGAATTTCCGGCTGACGCCGAGCGTCAACTCGTTGCGCGTCCAGGCTTTGTCGTGAAAATCGTAAAACACCTCGTCGGAGATGTAGGGCGACAGAATTTCCTTTTCGTTTTTGTGAACCGGAAAGTTAAATTGCAGCTTGTTGCGGTAGCGAACCGAATCGGCGCGCGAATGACGGCTTCGATATTCGATTAAATTCCGGTCGCGGGCGGAAAATCGCTTCCATTTGTTTTCCGCGGTGGCGGCGAATCTGAAACGGTTTTCAAATTCCCTTCTGTTCCCGTACGGCTGCCCTGCGCGATAGAAGTAGCTCGGCGTTAAAGTCAGGTATTTGTTGATTTTAAAATCAAAGCCGAAGCCGATTCTTTCATCGACCAGGCGCGTGTAGTTTCCGCCCGCGCGCAGAGTTCCGTTCAGAAAAAGCGTGACTCTTTCAAAATCCTTTCCGTTATCGTCTTTGGATTTGACGAGCGGAATGGCAAGCTGCGTTTCGTTCCAGAATTGAAAATCGGACTCCGGCGGCGGCGTTGTTTGTGAGGAAACGGAAATCGCGCCGAAAATTAACAGGAAAAACAGAATTTGAAATTTCATCAGGAATTGTCTGCGTTACAAAAACGTTAAATTTGTGTTACAGACAAGTTAAAATTTTCCTAAGGAAATTTCAAGCCGAGAATCAGCGCCGTGATTATGCAGGTGATGCCGAGCGCAATCGGGAAAAAATGTTTTTCTTCAATCGAATCGCCGCTTTTCAGCCAGCGGTGAAAAATCGCAAAGGCGGGCAGCGCGACGCCGCCGACCATCCCCGCGAAAATCGCGCCGAAAATCGCGCCGATAACGAAAATAAAGACGCCGCCAGCCGCGCCCGTCGCCATTCCCCATAAAACTCCGATAATAGGCATCAGCAGAAGCATTCCCGCCCAGGAATATTTTTCCAGCTCGACGACTACTTTGCCGACCAGCTTGCCGGAGAAATAGCCGGTGACCATACAGACGAAATTGACGAAAAGCAGAAGCGGAATAAGCCAGAAATCTTCGGAAACGGGATTGCGTTTGAAATTTTCAAACACAATACGGCTGAACAGGGCGAACGGCGGAAAAAGACCGAGCATCGCGCCGAAATACGCCAGCGCTTTTTCGGTCGCGAGCGGGCTTTTCATCAATTCGGCTTCGAGCCGCTCGCGCTCGGTATGAAACATCTCTTTTTCGCGCTCGATTTCGGCGTTTACCGCCAGCAGCGTGTTTAGTCTTTGCCGGACGAGCTGGTGGTCGTCGCCGCCGTTATCATCGAACGGCGTTTGCGGCTGGCTAAAGGAACGGAAATCCGGCTGCTGTTGCCGAGCGGCGGTTTGTGTTCTGTGGCGTTCCATACTACTACTTCTTCTTTCTCCCCTTGCTTGACGGCGGAATCCCGGCTGATTTGCGGCGAGTTGTCGGCGGCGGCAAATAAATTCTCGACTGCGCGGCGTGTTTCGCCGTCATCTAAAAGTGTAACAAACTCAAGCGCCGCTGCGCGAAGTTTTTGCGCTTCGAAAAAAGAAAATTTCGCCAGCAGTTTCAAAAAATCGCGGCTCGCAAGCCTTTGATGAAACTCGAGCCGCAAACGGTTGCGCCGGTGCAAACATTTTGCGCCGAGTTCCGCGTTCGCGTGATTGGCGATTTTGAAAACCGCGCGCTCGTTTTCGCCGACCTCGTCAGCCGCCGCCCGCTGCATTGCCGCGAGAGTCAAACCGGCATAGCGCTGAAAAACTTCGCGAAATTCAAAAACGGACACTTCAGCTCGACTGCCGACGAGAATCTGCAACATCCGTTTTTCGATTTCATCGAGCCTTTTCCTTAAAAAGCCCGAATCCGGTTCGCTCGTCGCGCTCGATTTAGGGACGGACAGTTTTTTTGTAACGTTTGCGTTCAGTAGCCGGAGAGCGTAAGGAATCCAAACAAAGACTGTAAGAAAAGACTTCAAAATGAGCGGCGCGCGGCGCGAATTCTTACGATGTTGAAAAAAGAAATATACACCGAATGGTGCACCGCAGGATAGATAAAGTATAAAAATCTCGAACGCATTCATCACATTAAAAAAAATGGCAAGGGTTATGCCAGCGCCCTGCAAGTTTTTTCCGGCGACGCGTTCAATAGCCGAAACGCCCGAACTATCGGTGTTTCTTGTGGAATTCGAGGAACTTCCGAGAGCTGTTTGACGTTTCTCATAGTTTAGCAAAGCGCGAATTTTTTTTTTAGGCTTTGCAGAATGCAAAAAAACTTTCGAGCAACGTCTTACAACTGTGGCACAGAAAATGCTGAGTATTCGAGCGAGGGAATAAGCACAATCTTTCAAGGACTAATAATTCGGATTCATAAAGAAAAAGAGGAAACAGCAATCATGACGACGACAAAAGGGAAAATAAAAGTAATCAAAAAAGGAACGCAGGCAGCAGCAGCAGCGACAGCGGCGGAACCGGCAATACAAGCGGCGGAAATCGAGAAAAAAACCACCAAAGCGGCAGCCCGCGAAATGGTTTCAAACGTCTCTAACTGGGTGACGGAATTTCAGCAACGCAAGCGCATCGAAACTAAAATCGCCATCGAACAATTCTTTTCGCAACAACCGCAGACGAACGGCGTGTAAACAATCAGGGCATTTATTTGTCCTGAAAGATAGAAGTAATAATCCCTTCTTAAAAGGATACATTCTCCAACAAACTACTTGGGGGCAGCCAGCGCTGGCTGCCCCGTTTTATTTGTTATCGAACGTATGCGTTCGGCGTCGGAATATCACCGCTCGCGCCGAACTGCACGCCGGTGAATCCCTGCGTCGAGCGCAGCAGATACCAGATGCCTTCCGAAGGACGAAAGACAGATAAATCGGCTTTGCCGTCGCCGTCGTAATCAGCCGGAGCCGGCAAATCGGTCGAAATTCCGAACTGCGTCGCCGTGAACGTGTCGCTGCCGCTGTTGATGCGATACCAGACGCCGTCCGACGGTCGCCACACAGCGAAATCGGTTTTGCCGTCGCCGTCATAGTCAGCTGCGACCGGTTTATCCTGAGCGACACCGAAATGAATGCCGACGAACTGATTGTTCGAGCTGTTGATGCGATACCAGTTTCCATCCGACGGGCGGAACACGGCGACATCGGCGCGCCCGTCTCCGTCAAAATCCGCTCCGGCAATCGGTTTGTCTCCGCTTGCGCCGAAAGGAACGGTATCGAAATTCTGTGACGGCGTTCCTGTCGCCCGCGCGATATACCACGAGCCGGTCGAAGGACGAAAGACAGCCAGGTTCGCTTTGCCGTCGCCGTCGAAATCTCCCGGCACTGGAATGTCGCCGCTGGCACCGAATTGCGCCGTGCGGAATCCGGCGGACGATTGCATCATATACCAGACGCCGTCCGACGGTCGCCAGACGGCAACGTCCGTTTTCCCGTCGCCGTCATAATCAGCCGGAACAATCACATCGCCGTTAACGCCGAACTGGACGGCGTCGAAATTCTGCGAAGGAGAGCCGGTCGGGCGCGCGATATACCAGAACCCGGTTGACGGTCGGAAGACCGAAACGTCCGATCTGCCGTCACCGTTAAAATCAAAAGGCGTCGGTCGCGGCACGTTGCTGTTCAATATCCGCACGATAGAAACTCTCGGGGTATTGTTGTATTTAACAAATGAACCGCCGGCTAAAATTCTTCCGTTCGTGTCCAGCGCGAGCGCGTGAACGTTTCCGTCTGTGCCTGTGCCGACGTTAAAGGTCAGATCGATTGTGCCGTTCGGGTTCAGTCGCGCGATTCTATTTCGTGCAGCGCCGCCGATACTGGTAAAGGAACCGCCGACCAGAATTTTTCCGTCCGCCTGAGTCTTGATTGCGATTACTAAAGAATTGGAAATCGCGTTAAATGTCGTATCGATCGAACCGTCAGCATTCAAACGCGCCGCAAACGATCTGGATTCTCCGTTGACGATGGTAAATTCTCCGCCGAGCAGAACTTTTCCGTCCGCCTGCAGAGCAACGTCGAGCACGGCACCGTTTGCACCGCCCAGCGGATTAAACGACGTATCCAGCGAACCGTCAGCATTTAGTCGGGCGATGCCATTGCGCGTCAGACCGGCAATATTGCTGAAACTGCCGCCGATAAGTACTTTGCCGTCAGGCTGCAAAACGACTTTTCTGACAATCGCGCCGGAAGAAAACACCGGCGCCTGAAACGATTCGTCGATTGTGCCGTCCTGATTAAACCGCATTACATACCGCGCGGCAGTTCCGGATTGCGGCGCTAATTGACCGCCGCCGATTACTTTGCCGTCCGGTTGGACGGCTATGTCGTAAACCGGTCCCGATGTCCGAAGCGTGTTTGTGGCAAAACTCGTATCGATCGAACCGTCCTGATTCAAACGCACCAACATACCGAAAAATTGTCCGCCGACCATAACTCTGTTATCGGGCAATGCCGTGACAGCCAGAACCGTCGCGTCTAATCCCGCGCCGGTAATCGTCGGATTAAAAGTAGTGTCTGTGCTGCCGTCTGCATTGAGCCGCGCAATGCTCGGTCGGACAGTATTATTTACCGCGCCGAAGACGCCGCCGATAACGGTTTGACCATTCGATAACGGCGCAATGTCAACGATTGTTCCTCTATTTCCGATATAAGATTTAAAGAAATTATCGAATGTGCCGTCGGAATTTATCCGGTTTACGACCGCTCCGCGATTGCTCTGGCGAACCGCCTCACCCGCGATAAGGATTTGTCCGTTGGGCAAAGGCACAAGGTCAATTATTGAAGTATAGTTTCCGTTGCTTGGTATTGCGGCGTTGAAATTGAACGACGAGTCAATGCTTCCGTTATCGTTGAGCTTGTAAAAAATTGGGGAGACATTAAAGTTAGATGAGATAAACGTCGCCCCGCCGATTAAAATCTTTCCGTCGATTCCGATTTCGATATCATTAATCGTTATACTTTGCTGCGTTGTCAGCGGGCTGGTAAAAGTTTCGTCGAGCGTTCCGTTCGGATTCAAACGTGCGATTCCCAGACGCGGAAAATTGTTTACGTTGGTAAATCTTCCGCCGATGATAATTTTGCCGTTAGCCTGAATCTTTACGGCGTTAATCGTGTTGTTTACCAGAACATTAAAAGTAGAGTCTTGAGTGCCGTCTTCATTCAATCGCTTGAGAAATCTTTCGCTGCCGCTGTTTGGCGTGTTAAAGCCCAGTATTTTCCCGTCCGGCTGGACTGCTAAATCGAAAACAGGAGACGAAAAATTCCCGTATAAATTAAAAGCGCCGTCATCGGTGCCGTTCGGATTCAGGCGCGACAAATTGACTCTCGTGCCACCAGCGGCGCTGTAGGTAAAGTTGCCGCCGATTAAAATTTTATCGTCCGGGCGAACGTCAACATCATTAATGTATCCGCTAAGATTTTGTAGACCGAGATTAAAGGAAGTGTCCAGCGAGCCATCTGTATTCAGGCGCACAATCGGATGACTAAGTGCTCCGTTAACAAAAGAAAACTGTCCCGCGACGATGATTTTTCCGTTTGATTGCAGACCGATGGCATAAATAAAGACGGTATTTACTCCGCCCAGAAATGATGGAGGATTAAATGTAGTATCGATGCTGCCATCAGTATTCAAACGCGCTACGCCGCCTCTGAACACGCCGCCGACCGCTTCAAAATTTCCGCCGATCAGAACTTTCCCGTCAGGCTGTGTGACAACCGATTCAATAGTGCCCGCAGGCTGCCTGTATGCTCCCGCATTAAAAGTCGGATCAATTTCCCCGGCGGCTTTTACCATTATATGCGCCGCAGCCATCAGAAGAATAACGCTCGCTAGTGTTGAAAAATTAATCCTGAAAAATGTTTTGATATGGGAATACATAGGACGCTCCTTTTGTAGAAACCTGACTGCTTAAATATTTTATACGGAATGATTATCGATGAAATTATATTCTTAATACCTAGGATTGTAAACAATATTTACTTCTTAAATAAATAAACTCTTGTATCCGGCGCGCATTTCGGATAAATTAAGTTCTTACCTGAAGTCATTCCAAAATTTTCCAACCCATTTATGCTTGTCTAAGTTTTTGGACCTTCGACTTCGGCGATTAAAATTTTCAAATATGAAAGGAGATTTTGCCGAAAATGAGAGCATTTTCTACAGAAAACATTCGCAATCTGGCTGTCATAGGACACGGCGACGCGGGTAAAACCCAGCTAATCAGTTCCCTTCTATACGTTTCGGGCGCAACGCCCCGCTGGGGAAAAGTCGATGAAGGAACGACCGTCACCGACTACGACGAGGACTCCGTCGAACGAAAAATCACGCTCAACACCAATCTCGCTCATCTCGAATACAAGGACACGAAAACGAATTTGATAGACACGCCCGGCTACGCCGCTTTCGTCGCGCACGCGCGTCCTGCCCTGCGCATCGCCGACTGCGCGCTGGTCGTCGTTGACGGCGTCAACGGCATTGAGGTGCAGACCGAAAAAACCTGGTCTTACGCCAACGAGTTTATGCTGCCGCGCTTTATGGTCATCAACAAGCTGGACAAGGAACGCGCCGATTTCGGGCACGCGCTCGACACGGCAACTCAAAGTTTCGCCCGCTCGATTGTCCCGTTTACGCTGCCCATCGGAAAGGAAGCGAATTTTCGCGGCGTCGTCGACGTCGTGCATTTGAAGGCGTACGAGTTTGACGAAAACGGCAAATCGAAGGAGATTCCGATTCCCGAGGAAGGACGCGAAATCGTGGACAAAACGCGCGAGCGTTTAGTTGAACTGGTCGCCGAATCGGACGACGCACTGCTGGAAAAATATTTTGAAAACGGAACTTTGGAAGACGAGGACGTGATTCCGAATCTGGCGCAAGCCATCGCCAACAGCAAATTGTGCCCGGTTTTCGCCGTTTCGTCGCAGACGCTCGCCGGTTTGACCTGCCTGCTCGACGCGATTATCGAGTACGCGCCGAACCCGGCGACGCACGAAGCCGAATACGGGTTCGCCAACGCCGAGCTGGAAGGCGACCGCATTACGCGCAAATATTCCAACGACGGGCCTTTCAGCGCCTACGTTTTCCGCACGATTGCCGACCCTTTCGCGGGCAGAATCAACGTGATGAAAGTCGTTTCGGGCAAAGTCTCGGCGGACGCGACCATTTATAATTCGAGCCGCGACACGCAGGAACGGCTCGGCGCGCTGCACGTCATTC
>JALZHR010000428.1 GCA_030860665.1 Acidobacteriota bacterium | reverse complement strand
GTAGAAAGTTCCGTTCGTGTTGCGGAAAACGGAAATGTCCGTTCTGCCGTCGCCGTCATAATCGGCGGGCGTCAGCGTATCCGTCTGCGACTGACCGAACGGCTGCCCGAAAAAGCCGCCGTCGCTGCTGCGCCGCACATACCAGGTGTTGTTCGTCGTGCGGAAAACCGAATAATCCGAGCGCCGGTCGCCGTCAAAATCGAGAACGCTCGAAAAATTCGCGCCGCCGCCGAAAGCGACGGCGATTCCGCGCAGATTCTGCCCGCCGAGCGCGCCCGCCGAAGTCGCCGCGCCGCTCGTCAGATTAATGGTGTAAAGCTGCGAGCTGCCGCCGACGTTCAGAGCGGCGTAAGCCGTCCCGTCGCGCCCGGAGATGTCGAAGCCGTTGACGCCCGAAGCATCGACGCCGAGCGCGCCGACCGCGACGAGCGTTCCGTTGTTCGGCGGATTTTGAATAAACAGCGTGTCGGTCGCCGTATCAATGTCGTAAAGCGTCGTCGTCGTCGCGCCCGCGAAATTATTCGTGTAGGCGGCGGCTGTCACGCTCGGGGTTCCGGGATTCAAAGTTCCGTCGGTCGCCGTCAGCGTGCCGTCATTGGGATTGAGCCGCAGGTTTTGTCCCGTGTTCGAGACGACGCGGATGCGGTCTACCGTCGGGTTGAAATCGAAACCGAAATCCGTGCCGTTTAAGGTAAACGCGCCCGCCGCGCCGACCTGGGTCGCCGCAGCATTGTTCAGATTGACGGTGTAAAGACGGCTCGTGCTGCCGAGCGCGTAAAGCTGACCGTTGGCGGGACGAAAATCGATTCCGACGATGTTTTCGCCCGTTTGCAAACCCGAAATCGCGCCGACGATCGTCACCGTATTCGGTGTCGACGGGTTAAAACGCACGAGTTGATTCGCCGTATTTACGCCGTAAACGGTGACGTTAACGGTCTGCGCCGAAACCGGCGAAAATAAAAAAACAAGCAACAAAAAAGGCATCGCCGTGATAAAGCTCCGCCTTAAAAATTTTTCCACAAACATTAACTAAACCCTCCTTATCGAAACGGCTCGAATAAAGACAAACCGTCTCTAAGCCCGCGCGCTGCAGTGCGCAGGAATTTATACTTTTTCCGCTCCTTAAAGCGGATTGAATTTTTCTCCAACAGCAACGGATTCGGCGCGGCGTCCGAAACGGATGCAATCTTTTTGAGAAAAGGAAGAAATATCTTCAAACGCCGCTTCGGATGCGAATCGGCGCGCGTTTTGCTATTGTTATCTTTTGGCTTTTTCACCAAAATGTTTTCTTATTAAGCTATGAATTCCGAACTTATCAGAAATTTTTCAATCATCGCGCACATCGACCACGGCAAATCGACGCTCGCCGACCGTATTTTGCAAATCACCGGCGCAGTCTCGGACCGCGATATGGAAGACCAGCTGCTGGACGATATGGATTTGGAGCGCGAGCGCGGCATCACGATTAAAGCTCACGCCGTCCGCCTCGACTACAAGGCGCGCGACGGGCAGAATTACGTTTTAAATTTGATTGACACGCCCGGTCACGTCGATTTTTCCTACGAAGTTTCCCGAAGTCTTTCGGCTTGCGAAGGCGCGCTGCTGGTCGTCGACGCCTCGCAGGGCGTCGAGGCGCAGACGCTGGCGAACACTTATCTCGCGCTCGAAAACGACCTCGAACTGATTCCCGTTCTGAACAAAATCGATTTGCCGAGCGCCGAGCCGGAACGCATCAAGGAACAAATCGAAACGATTATCGGTCTGGACACGAGCCGCGCCGTTCTGGCTTCGGCGAAAACCGGCATCGGCATCGAGGACATTCTGGAAGAAATCGTCAGGGACGTGCCCGCGCCTAAAGGCGACCCGAACGCGCCGCTCAAGGCTTTGATTTTCGACAGCTGGTATGATTCGTATCGCGGCGTCATCGTCCTCTTCCGCGTCATCGAAGGCACGATAAAAAAAGGCACGAAAATCCGCTTCTTCAACACCGGGCGCGAATATCTGGTCGAAACGCTTGGCGTCAATCGCCCGCGCCCGACGCCGATTGATTCGCTCTCGGTCGGCGAGGTCGGCTTTCTGACCGCCTCGATAAAAACCGTCGCCGACGTGCAAATCGGCGACACGATAACGGAAGCCGCGCGCCCGACCGCCGAGCCTTTTCCCGGTTTTCAGGAAGTCAAACCGATGGTTTTCGCCGGTCTGTACCCGACCGATTCGGCGCAATACGAAGATTTGCGCGACGCGATGGACAAATTGCGCCTGAACGACGCCTCGTTTTTCTACGAGCCGGAAAGCTCGACCGCGCTCGGCTTCGGCTTCCGCTGCGGCTTTCTCGGACTGCTGCATATGGAAATCATCCAGGAACGCCTGGAGCGCGAGTTCAATCTCGATTTGATTACGACCGCGCCCGGCGTGCGCTATCGCGTGACGACGACCAACGGTGAAGTAATGGAAGTAGATTCGCCGTCGAAAATGCCGGAAACGGGCAGAATCGCAAAAATCGAAGAGCCGTATATCGAAGCGACCGTTTTGACTTCCGACGCATTCTTAGGCGGAATCCTGCCGCTTTTAGACGAAAAACGCGGCGTCCAGAAAAAGTTTGAATACATCACCGATAACCGCGTGATGCTCGTCTACGAGCTGCCGCTCAACGAAATCGTGCTGGATTTTTACGACCGCTTAAAGTCGGTTTCCAGAGGTTACGCATCACTCGATTATCATTTTTCCGATTACAAGGAAAGCGATTTGGTCAAGCTCGACGTTCTGGTCTCCGGCGAGCCGGTCGACGCCCTTTCGCTCGTCCTGCACCGTAGAACCGCCGAGGCGAAAGGCAAACTGGTGACGGCAAAAATGAAGGAACTCATCCCGCGCCAGATGTTTGAAGTCCCGATTCAAGCCGCAATCGGCAGCAAAATCATCGCCCGCGAAACCGTCAAGGCGATGGGCAAAAACGTCATCGCGAAATGCTACGGCGGCGACATCTCCCGCAAACGCAAGCTTTTGGAAAAACAAAAAGAAGGCAAAAAACGAATGAAGAAAGTCGGTCGCGTCGAGATTCCGCAGGAAGCATTTCTGGCGGTCTTGAAGGTGAATGAAGGTTGATGTATATGAAATTAGACATCAAAATTATTAATCGTCTAGACGAATTGATTCTTACCGCGCAAAAATTAATAAATGAAAGAACTGTATCTGGCGGGAATATAATCAGACAAAAGACTTTTAGGGGTGAGAGAAGTATTGGGCGCACTCCTGTAAGTGAAACAATTGATAGAGAAGGAGTGAATCAATGGGGAGTAAGTTGTTTGAATATTATAAAACAAGTGTTTAAGGAATCTAGTGACCATTACCAAAAATTCAATGAACTGTTCTCTCACTTTAAATCAGTTAATAACCTTCAAACAGTTAAAAATGCACTTGGAATTTTGAAAGCGGCTAAAGATGATTATGAAAATGGTTATCTTTTTGATACTCGCACATTAATCGAAGCAGAAGTTTTTGATGATTTTCTTGAACAAGCCGAACATCTTTTGAATCAAGGTTATTTTACTGCAGCGGCAGTAATTGCTGGGAGCGTTTTAGAAGATAGCTTACGCAAACTTTGCGTGAAAAACGGGATAGCTCTTTCAGCGAAACCGAAGCTCGATACAATAAACGCTGATTTGGCGAAAGCTGGCGTTTATAATTTACTCAAACAAAAACAAATTACGGCATTAGCAGATTTGCGAAATAAAGCTGCTCACGGTCAAAGCGGCTTTACAAAAGAAGATGTTGAAGAAATGATTCGCGACGTACGCAGATTTACGGCGAATTATCTTAGCTAAAAATGGATTGGTCAAAATTTGAGCCTACGGATTTTGAATACGATTTTGAAACGGACGAACTTTTCGCGCATCGCATAACTTTTAAAGAAGCGGTTGAATGTTTTTACAACGAGTTTGAAATCAGGCGAAACAAATCCTTTAAAGACCGTTATCAATTAATCGGCGAAACTTTCGGCGGCAGAAAGTTGAAGATAATTTTTCAGTTGAAACCGAATCGGATTGTGCGGATAATTACAGGTTGGGATATATGAATAAAAATCTAACCGAAAAGGAAATTGACGAGCTTGTAATCTCGCAGGCTGATGATGACGAGGCGTGGGAAAAGCCGATTCGCGTTAACCGGAAAAAAGTTTTTTCCTTGAATTTCCCGCAGCCTTCCGAGATTGTCAGCGAAAAGGAGATTTTAAGCGGCGAGCCTGTTTTCCGCGGAACGCGAGTTCCAGTTTCCGCTTTGCTGGAAAATCTGGAAGCCGGAGTTTCGCTTGACGATTTTCTAAAAAATTTTCCGACCGTCAGGCGAGAGCAAGCCGTTCAGGTTTTAGATTATTTCAAGAAGTCTCTGGCTCAACTGAAAGCCGCTTAATTTCAAATTAAAAAAGCCGTCAAAGTCGACGGCTTTTCTTTTCCAAATAGAATCCGCGCCCTTGCTGACGCGCGGGCTTCTGCCTTTTAGTTTAATCTTTCCTGCAATTTTCTGAGAGCTTTGTAAGCCTGCGCGTAGTTCGGCTGCTCTGCCAGCGCCAAGCCGTAATGTTTTGCCGCTTTGAGAAATTTTCCGCGTTTTTCGTAGACGACGGCGAGATTGAAATGAGGGTAGGCGCGCGCCTCATAGCGCGAGGCGGTCATCGCGCGCTTGAACCAGCGGACGCAGTCGTAATAATTTCCTTTCGCTATCAGGTAGCTGCCGATGTCATTATACGGGTTGCCGAAATTGGCGTCGACGGAAATCGCCGCCAGGCATTCGGCAATCGCCAAATCGTAATCGCCGCGAAAGCTGTATGTCCAGCCCAGAAACGTGTAGGCTTCGGCGGTCGGGAAAGACCGGATGGATTCTTTGTAGAGTCTTATCGCCTCGTCATAATCGCCCGCCTGCTGCGCCTCGAAGGCTTCGTTAAAAAGCTCGATGGCTTCGCGCTTGGCGGGATTTTTTACGTCTTGCTCGGAAAACATCTCAGGAAAATTTCAACACAAAATGGAGAGAGGCACAAGGACGAATCCTTGCACCTCTCTTCAAACCCCTTGCGTATTCAGTTGTAGTGGAAAACTTATTGCCGCTGGTAATAGGACGGCGCGGGAACGTCTCCGGCGATGCCGAACTGCACGCCCGTATAGGAATTATTCGCCGTCGTGACGCGATGCCAGACGCCGTTGCGATAAACCGCCAAATCCGTTTTGCCGTCGCCGTCAAAATCGGCGGGCGCGGGAATGTCGCTGGAAATGCCGAACGGTGCGGCGAGCAGCGCGCCGTTCGAGCTGTAAGCGGCGTACCAGTAGCCGTTCGACGGTCGCCAGACAGCCAAATCGTGTTTGCCGTCGCCGTCGAAATCGCCAATCAGCGGGCGGTCGTTCAATTGCCCGAACTGCGCGCCGAAAAACGTGTTGTTGCTGCTGTTGATGCGATACCAGATGCCGTTTGACGGGCGAAAAACGGTGATGTCGGCTTTCGCGTCGCCGTCGAAATCGGCGGGCATCGGGTAATCGCCCGCCACGCCGAAC
>JALZHR010000390.1 GCA_030860665.1 Acidobacteriota bacterium | reverse complement strand
ACGTGGTATCGAGCGTGCCGTTCGGGTTATAGCGCACGACCGCGATTTCGGTGAAAATCGGCGAGCCTTTCGGGATGAATCTGCCGCGCGTCGCGGCTCCGGCGGCGATGATTTTCCCGTCGGGCTGAATCGAAAGCCCGCGCAGGTAACTTCCCAGGTTATCGACCGTGAAAACCTCCGTGCGGACGACGCCGTTCGCGCCGAACGTCGTATCGAGCGAGCCGTCCGGGTTGAAGCGCACAATCACGAAAGAGTTCGGATCGCCGCTGCCGCCGAGGAGAATTTTCCCGTCGGCTTGAATTGCCATATCGTTGATGCCGCCGTTCCCGGTGTGATGCAGCGCGACGCCGCCCGCGCCGAAGGAATTGTCGAGCGCGCCCGCCGTTCGGGCGAAAATCTGCCCGGCAAGCGTCAGGCTGACGAAAAACAACAACAGGACGGTTTCTAATCTCGGCTTAAACATAGCTTTTTCTGGCGCGCTCCTCATCGCATTCGGCTCGAAAATTATGCCGGCTGGAAAAACGGATAATTCAGGGCTTGGTTAGCTGTAACTTATACCTTTAAAAATCGCGTGTCAATAAAAAAACGAATGGCTTTGCCGCGTATTCGGCGGCGAGGTCTTCCGCCGTTCCCGATTTCGGATTTTCCGGCTCATCCGGCGGCGTTTTGCTTCCGGCGCGCCTACTAGGCGTTAAATACCTTATGTGGTAAATTCTAAACAATTTGCGGGCGGTTTAAATTATCTGACTTCCCGCGATTTATTTACCGCTAAACTGAATTTACGCCAGCCCGCTAAAAAATATGAATTTTTTCTCCTTCGTCTCTTTTCTTTTCCTGTTCTGGCAAAGCGCGCGGCGCGGCAGCAACGACGGTATTCCTGCGGCGGCGCTGACGATACTTTTCACGCTTCTGATTGCCGGGTTCGTGATTGCGCTGATTGTGGGGCTTATCATTTACAGCCGCAAAATGCGGGAGAAGCGGATAAAGGCTTTGCAGCTATTTGCGGCGCAGAACGGCTGGACGTTCGTGCCGGGCGCGAGCCTCCGGCAGACGTTTCCGACCGCCAACGCCTACGGGGTTTTAAATCACAGCCGCGGCGACCTGATTGCGCTTTTGCAGCGGCAGCACGACGGCGGCACGGCGTATCTTTTCGATTACGCCTACACGGTCGGCAGCGGAAAACACCAGCAGACCTATACGCAGACCGTCATCGCTTTTCACACGCCGCGCCTGATGATTCCGTTTTTCGCCCTCTATCCGGAATCGTTTTTCAGCTTTATCGGCGAGATGTTCGGCTATAACGACATAGATTTCGCCACGCACCCGCAGTTTTCCAAACGCTTTAAGCTGAGCGGGCGCGACGAGATGCCGATTCGCAGCTTCTTTCACCCGCAAGTCCTGAGCTTTTTTGAAAACGTGCCGAACATCCGCCTCGACGGCGGCGGCAACTACCTGTTCGTATATATTCACAACCAGACGTTCCAGCCCGAAGCCCTGAACGGCTTTCTCAACACGGCGCTGCATATCTACAACCTGTTTCGCCGCTAGCTGATGGAAAAGGCTTCGTTCCGATTCGGAACGAAGCCTTTTCCTTTCCGCTTCCCGCCGTTTTGGGAATGAAATTATATCCGGCTGAAAACGGTGCAGAATTTCGCTACTTTAAGCTCAGATTGTGTGTCTGATTCGCGCCGGTCGTCGCTTTCACCTTGGCGACGTCGCTCGGAGTATGTCCTTCTAAAGAAGCCTGAAGCTCGTAATCGCCCGCCGCGACGTTATCGAATTTATATTTGCCGTTGGCGTCGGCTTTCTGCGTAATCTTCTTGCCGTCCTTCTGCGACAAATCGACGCTCGCTCCTCCGGCGGGCGCTCCGGTTTTGTCCGTTACGGTTCCCTGGACGACGCCGCCCGTCCGCGCGCCCGCGTTTTTGTCCTCGCCCGTGCGCGAGCCGAAGTAGAACCCGATGACGGTCGCCACGATGCCGACCAGAAATTCGGGCGGTTTAAATTCCGAGAGGCTCAGGACGCTCGCCAGGATGTAGAATCCTATGAACGCGACGAGTATGTAGGCGAGAATAGCCCTGACCGAGCCGTCGGGCAATCCGAGCGGGCTGCGGTAGGTCGCGCTGGAATATTTGATAGACCTGTAGATGATATAAATGAACGGAATTAAAAGGACGCCGAAAATCAGGTAGGTAAACCCTTTAAACACGTAGGATTCAGCCAGCGTATCTCTGCGCTTTTCCTCTCTCTCATTGACGGCGCTGTTCGAGTTATTATTGTTGCCCTGATTGGAGCCGGTATTTCCGCCTGCGCTGCCGTTTCCATTTGTATTTGTGTTCGTGTTGTTGGCGTTGCCGTTCCGGTTGCCGTTCGTGTTTCCGTTCGTGTTGTTGGCGTTGCCGCGATTGGTATTATTGGCGTTTGCGTTACCGGCATTGACGTTCGTGTTGTTGGCGTTGTCCTGCGCGCCCGCGACGAATAAGCCCGTCAGCGGCAAAACGAGCGCGAACAACACGAAGATTTTGCTTATCAAATAGATGTAACGAGACTTTCTGAAAATAGTCATACGTTTGCTCCTGCTGAATTAGTTTATGTGTTTAGTTAAGATAACTGCTGGTGAAACTGCTGTTGCGGGCAGACTTGCTCAAACGATTCGACCACAGCCTACGCCGATTACCGGCAACTGTCAAATTATCCGCGACCGTAAGCCGTATTTTTTTTAATCTCGCGCGGCGCATTCCGGCTGGCTGACGAAGCTGTGAGGGATTGATTTCAGATAAAAAAGGCTTCGCTCAGTCGCGAGCGGAGCATCTCATCCCTTTTAATTTTAGCGCGTCTATGCACTTTGTATCCGGACTGGCTCTGACAGGCGGGCGAAGTTCCGGGACAGCCCCGGGCATCGACGAGACAGGCGGAATCAGCTGTATATTCAAAGCCGAAGGTAGAAGTAATTCCGCGAAGACTTCCGACAGAGAAAAGCCTTGATTTGAAACTCGGTAAACTGGCAAAATAAAAACATAATTCCGAATTAAATCGAGCAAGTACGGGAGGTTTTTTATGACTTTTCTTAACAACGGAAGGTTTTTCAACCTGATTCTGTCAACCACCATTTTATTTCTAGGCGCCACTGCGGTTTTCGCCCAGCAAAAATCTAAAAAAAGTGAAGCTACAACAGGCAAACCTGTCTTGTGGAAACCAGTCAATGTCAGCGGACGCGATCTTTACTGGGGTGCGGGCGGCAAGGCGATGTTTCCGAATCTGAGAAAAGTCACTTTTATTCGCAAAGAAACCGGCGGAAATAATCTGAAATATCGAATCAGGGACGCTTCCGGCAAGATCTGGGTCGCCAAAATTGCTGACGAATCACAGCCCGAAGCCGTCGCCGTTCGCCTGCTGTGGGGCGTGGGATACGAAACCGAGGTCAATTATCTCGTTCCTTCGCTGACTATACCGGGAAAAGGAACGTTTAAAAATGCTCGTCTGGAAGCTCGCCCGGCTAATATCAAACGCGGAGAACGCTGGAGCTGGGAGAACAACCCCTTTGCCGGAACAAAAGAATTGCAGGGCTTGAAGATAATGATGGCACTGATAAACAACTGGGATTTGAAAGACGGCAACAACATAATTTTGCAATCCCGCGGCGAGCGGCGCTATGTCGTCAGCGATTTAGGCTCGGCTTTCGGAAGACTCGCGCCGCTGGGCGGAGTCCCGGTTCTGAACCGCTTCGGGCGCAGCGTAAACCAGCCGCAGGAGTTCGTCAAGTCCGAGTTCGTCAAGGGCGTGCAGGAAAACGGCTACATCGATTTTGCCTATAAAGCCAAAGCCAAAGGCTTATTTGAAGATATAACGCCCGACCAGGGATTGTGGATCGCGAATCTTCTCAGCCGGCTCAGCGACAAACAAATTCGCGACGCTTTCCGCGCCGCAAATTACAACCGCGCGGAAGTCACGATGTTATCGCGAGCGGTCAGAAATCGAATTAACGCCTTAAAACAGTTAACCCAGTCATACGAAGCGAAAAGATAATTTATTTGGAAAAAGAAAAAGGCTCGTTCGAGTAGGAACGAAGCCTTTTTCTTTTCTGGCTTCCGTGTGTGTTTGTATACCTGCCGGTGGCGGGAATAAATTACATTCCCATTCCGCCGCCGGCTTCGCCTTTTTCTTCCGTTAATAAGAATGAATTTTATCACTGACTCTTAAGATTCAAAATCGCCAGTTTCTACAGTCGGATTGAAGTCAATTTCATCGTATTCGACAGAAACCGGCGAATCGAAATGCTCGGAGTTCTGGCGTCGCTTAAACATATTCGTGACGTTCCCGTTTTCATCGACCAGTCTATAAAACATTTCATCGAACAAGCCGAAAAACGGGCTATTCGTGAGTTGTCTTTGCTGAATTCTGCCGTCTTTAAAATGTAAATTCACGACGGTCGAGACTTGGTTTTTCCTCTTATTTACGTCATCAGGCTGAACGGCTTCTTCTTCTTCTTCTTCTTCTTCCGTGAAAATCGGCTTAGTGAGTTCTTCGTCTTCAGTTTGCTGAGCAGCCTGAACAGGCTCGTCGCGCTGCAGATACATCGAAAAGCCGTCACCGATAAGTTTATCGCCCTGCTCGATTACCTGCCGCTCTTGACCTATCACCCATTCATAAGAATTCATATGTTCTCCGACTTGCTCGGTGAGCAGGAAGAGCGTGTCACCGCTCCGTCGCCAGGTCCCGGACACAGAACCGCTGAAAGCTGCTCCGTAGCATGAAGAATATTCGGAGTAGGAAAACCGACCGTCATCTTCCAGATACAAGGTGGAAGTTACGTCAAACTCCTGCGCATATGAGTAATCTACATAAGTCTTCATACTGCCTGCTGCTCTTGCTCCTTCTTTTATTTAGTCTCCAGCAGCGTTGCGGCTCAGCCGATATGAATATTTCGCGCCGCCGGAAGTCGGCTGATTTGTAGAATAATCAAATTTTCATAAATTGCTAAATCTGTCTCAAAAATGACCTTTTTTGAGACAGATTTAAAATATTACTGATAGCTTATAGCATTATGCGGATATCGCAATCGGGATAGAAAGAAAAAAGGCTTCGCTCTGGCTTGAGCGAAACCTTTTTTCTTTCACCTTCCGTTGTTTATACCTGCTGTTGGCGGGAAATAAACTACATTCCCATTCCCATTCCGCCCATTCCGCCGGGCATTCCGCCGCCGGCTTCGCCTTTTTCATCCGGGATTTCGGAAATCATCGCTTCGGTCGTCAGCATTAAACCGGCGATGGAAGCGGCGTTTTGCAGAGC
>JALZHR010000575.1 GCA_030860665.1 Acidobacteriota bacterium | reverse complement strand
CGTCGGGCAGATTCAGACTAAAGGATTTGCCGTTTTTCAGCGTGACCTGCTGCGACACGAGCCTGACCTGCGCGAAATTGGAAACGGACAAAAAAAGCGATAAAACGAACAAACTGAAAATCTTTTTCATAAAATTACGACTCGCTCGATAAAGCCTCGAAAACAAAAGCCCCGACGAAAACCTTAAAGCGATTTTTCCCTGCTAATTAAACGATTAAAAATCCATTTATGCAAGGCTGTTTCGCCGCTCTCGCCGCCGCCTTTAAGATGCGGGCGGGAAAACTTTTCCGGCGCGATTTCTCTAAATATCTACCGGCGAAAATCAGCGACGGCGACATAAATCATCAGCCGGAAATCGCTCGATTGAAAACCTGCCTGCCGTTCGTTCCTCATAATTTTCCCCGAAATAATTGACTGGGGTTTCAGAATTTTTTGCGCGAAATTCTTTGCCGCCGTGCGATGAAGTTTTCCGCGCCCGGAAATCTCCGGAAAAAAATTTGCTTGTCTTTTAATCGGCAAAAAACTTAAAGTTGAATAAACCTTCTATGAAATACGAACAATTTCGCGTCCGCGCGGGCGAAAAACTGAATCTCGAAAAACATCCGACCGATTTTACGGGCGATTATCGCAATAAAGCCGAAGCGAAGCTGGATTTGGCGCGCAACGTCGAGCGGCTCGCCGAATTGCAGGAAGTTCTCTACGCGCAGAACAAATACGCGCTGCTCATCGTTTTGCAGGCGATGGACGCGGGCGGCAAGGACGGCTTAATCAGGCACGTTTTGAGCGGCGTCAACCCGCAGGGCGTCAACGTCGTTTCCTTCAAGCAGCCTTCGTCCGAAGAACTAGACCACGATTTTCTCTGGCGCATTTCCAAAAATCTGCCCGAACGCGGAAAAATCGGCGTCTTTAACCGCTCGCACTACGAGGACGTGCTGGTCGTGCGCGTGCATCCCGAGATTCTGCGCTCGCAGCCGATGCCGGACGAGGTGAAAAACGATGTGAATTTCTGGGAAAAACGTTTCGGGCAGATTCGCAATTTTGAAAAACACCTGGTCGAAACCGGCACGCACGTTTTGAAATTTTTTCTGCATCTCTCGAAAGACGAGCAGAAAAAACAGTTTTTCGAGCGCATCGACACGCCGGAAAAGAACTGGAAATTCGTCGATTCCGATTTGAAGGAGCGCGGATTCTGGGACGATTATATGCGCGCTTACGAGGAAGCGATTTCCGCGACCTCGACCGACGACGCGCCGTGGTATGTGCTTCCGGCGGATAAAAAATGGTTTACGCGCACGGCGGCGTCCGAGATTATCCGCGAGAAGCTGGAATCTATGAATTTGCAGTATCCGACCGTTTCGGACGAGCAGATAAAACGCCTGCGCGAAGCGAGAAAGATTCTGGAAAGCGAGCCTTAATAATCAATTCTCGGATAGGCTAACGCTTTTATTTCAAGCCGATACGGCTTTTTGAATTTTGTTTTGACGCGGGTCGCGCGGTAATTATTTTTAGCGGACGTGTTATTTTTGATTTGAAACGCAAAGGTGATTTTAACCTCGCGCTCTTCGTTCGATTCATCAGCCGAAAAAACCCATTTGCGCGCGGCAGTTTCGCCGGATGCGCGCAAAAGCGGATGTCCGCCGACGGATTCGGTTTTAGTCACTTTCCCTTTTTTATCAATTTTGACGGCAACGACCACTTCGCCCGTAGTGATGGTCGCAAGAGCCGCGGGCGGATATTTCGTCCCAAAATATTTCAAAACTTTCGGCTTTTTAGATTGCGCCGAAACCATCTCTGCGAAACATAAAAGGACTAAGACAAAAGCAATCGTTTTTTTTTCATAAATTTGTTTTTTTAATTAGACAATCTCAAGCCGCCTACGGTTGGTTTCGAGGAAATCTATAATCACGCCTTCGCGCAGAGCGTATGCGCACGGCTGGAGCTTTTCGATTTCCAGAGCGCGCATAACGCCTTCGAGAATCAGCCCGCCCGCGACCAGCAATTCGGCGCGCTTCTCGCTGATATTCGGCAAAGCGGCGCGCTCGCGGACAGTCATTTTCGCTAGTTCCCGGTTTA
This sequence comes from Acidobacteriota bacterium, assembly GCA_030860665.1. Taxonomy (GTDB): domain Bacteria; phylum Acidobacteriota; class Blastocatellia; order Pyrinomonadales; family Pyrinomonadaceae; genus JALZHR01. The sequence goes on along the minus strand of JALZHR010000575.1, from coordinate 156 downwards.
ATTCGACCAGCCGCGAAAAATAAATTTCTTCGTTTTCCGCATTTAAAAGCCCGCCGAATTTTAAAATCGTGCCGGAAGTTCCGCTCACCGTCTGCCGTTTTTCGCCGCGCAATTCTGCCGCCGGTTTTTCCAGATTGAGACGGATTTCGCGGCGCG
>JALZHR010000386.1 GCA_030860665.1 Acidobacteriota bacterium | reverse complement strand
AATCGTCAGAGTCGCCTCGCAGCACGGGCAAATCACCGTAAACTTTTCCATAACAACCCGATTATAACTCAGTTCACGCATTTGTTTGAAAGGCTTTTTCAGTGTTTACGGTTTTGTCGGCGCTTTCACGGGCGGCGCGTTCGGAGCTTGCGACGGATTGTCGCTCCGGCTTTCTTTCGTCTCTTCGGTTTTCGTTCCGGTCGCCGCGCCGGCGTCGGCGTTCTCCACGGGTTTCGCCGTCCGGATTCCGGCGGCTTCGAGAATCTGCTCCGCCGAATCGGCGGTGAAATTCCCGATTTTTTCCGGCGCTAAGGAAACGACTTTCCCGTTTTTCAAAAACACTTTTAATTGAACGTCTCTGCCGAAGGTTGTTTTCTCGACTTTCGCCAGAACCGGATTGCTTTTAAAAATTCTGGTTTCGACTGCGCCTTTCTCGTTCAGGACGGTTAAAACTTCGGAATTATCCGCCGCCGGAACTGCCGGGCTGGTCGGTTTCAACTGTTTCGGGTCGATATTGACGACCTGCGCGTCGGTATCCGAGCGCGGCGCGCCGTTCGTGTTTTCCGTTCCCGGATACGGAATCATCGCGGTGTTCGTGTTTGCGACGGGCGCGGGATTTGCCGCAACCGGCGAATTTCCGTCGGCTGGCGAAGCGTTCGCGTCGCCCGAAGACGCGCCGGAACATCCGCCGGACAGAGTTAAGGTAGCTGTGATAATTACGATTTTTATGATGCCGTTCATTCGTTTCTCCCGGGTTTTTCTTCAAGTTCTTTGTAAGTTTAACTGAAAAGGCTCGTCCCAGTTTAACAGAATCGAACTCGAAATTTTTAATCCGAAGGCTGAGAAAAAGTTTTTTATAAAAAATCTTGACTTTTAGATTGCAGAGGCGTAATTTACACTTGAAACTTTGTAAGCCTTTTAGTCCACAGCTATGAGCAAACTAAGCCCAAAGGTTGCGCTGTCCGCCAACATCCTGATTATCGTCGCCGCCGTTTTGCCGGTCGGCGTGATAGCTCAGAAATATTTCTCCGGCAACAATTCTTCGACCAATTCCCCGACATGCGTTCAGCCGACCGTCGGCGCGAAAATAAATCTGCGGGAAGTCGATTTACCGGCTCATCCCAAAACATTGATTTTAGTTTTACGGAAAGATTGCCGCTTCCGCACGGAAAGCGCTTCTTTCCACCGGCGTCTGCAACAGGAAAGCACACAAAACAAACACATCAATCCAATCGCGGTTTTACCGGGAAATATCGAGGAAAGCTCTGCTTATCTCAATCGGCTCGGTATCAGTAACATAGAGGTGAAACCGTCGCCTCTAAGCAGTCTTCAAACCAGCGGAACGCCCACTTTAATTTTAACCGGCGATAAAGGCGAGGTTACAAATTTCCGGATGGGAAAGCTGCCCGCTGACAAGGAAGACGAAGTCGTCAAGCAACTTAAGTCTTAAAGAAACGGAGGACAATATGTTTAGGAACTCAAGAATTCTGAAACGATTAATCGTTTTGTCGGCGCTTTTGTTTTGTCTGGGATGGTTTTCATTTGTCGATACGGCTGGCAGCCGGCAGGTTCTGGCAGCGCCCTGCTGTCAGGATTGCCCGGGTTTTGAAAATCCGGGCGAGGAAGTTACGTATTGCAGCGACCAGTGCGGCGGCACGGGCAACGCCTGTTATTACGATTGTATGAATTGGGTGCATAGTTGTTACCGCTGGTGCAGACTTTGCTGAAGTCCTTTAAATTAAAGCTTGGCTTTGCACCAAAAGTCTAAAATTTTAAGCAGTTTCGGTGCAAAGCAGACGAGGCGGAAGCCCGCGCGTCAGCGAGGGCGCTCTCGAAAGGCGAAAGGCTAAAGGATAAAGGAGAAAGTAAAGCCGATTTCCGAACTTTCGCCTTTAGCCTTTAGCCTTCACACTTTAGAAAGCGCCCTTGCTGACGCGCGGGCTTCCGCCTTTTTGATGCTTTTGGTGCAAAATGTCAAATTTAAGCACTTTTGGTGCAAAGCCTTGAAGCTTCGGCAATTTTTATCCGGAAAAGCTCATCACCCTTTCCTTTACGTCCTGCCATTCCGAATCGAGAATGCTGAAATAAACCGTGTCGCGCAGGCGTCCCGTATCCGTGATGACGTGTCGGCGAAAAATGCCTTCCTGTTTCGCGCCGAGGCGCAGGATGGCGCTGCGCGATTTTTCGTTCAGTGCGTCGGTTTTCAATTCCACGCGGATGCACTTCCACGTTTCAAAAGCGTGCGTCAGCATCAGCAGTTTCGCCTGCGTGTTGACGAAGCTTCTCTGCCAAGCCGGATTTATCCACGTCCAGCCGATTTCGGCGCGTCGATTGTTGACGTCGATATTGCCGAAACGCGTCGAGCCGACGATTTTATCGTGGCTTTTATCAATCGTCACGAACGGCAGCGAAACGCCGCGCTCGCGCTCTGCCAGCGCCGTTTCGATGTAGGCGCGCATATCTTCGGCGTTTTTAATCCTTTGCGGACTCCAGCGCCAGATTTCCTCGACTAAACCTACCTCGCAAAGCGCGTCGAAATGTTCCGTTTTTAGAGGCTCGAGTCTGACCAGCTCGCTTTCGAGAACGACGGGTTCAACTTTCATATTCAGCAGTTTACGTAGAAAATGCAAAATTCAAAATGCAAAGTGCAAAATATTCGGAAGAAGATTTAAGAATTAAATTAATCCTTCCATTTTGCATTTTGAATTTTGCATTTTGCATTTTTGACGGGTTTTCGTTGAAACTTTCCGAAAAAACCTTTACACTTTACAGCACACTTTGTAGTGAACCCAAACAAACTTTCCCGGAGTTAGAGAATATGAAGAAATTTTTTGCGCTTTTCACAGCCGCAGCCTGCCTTTTGTTTGCCTCGACGCAGGCTTTCGCTCAATTCAACACGCCGACCGTTAACGGCGCGATTGCGCCGAACGAGTACGGTGTCCACGCCGAAGGGCAAAATCAAAAAAGCACGAGTTCCGCTCAGACATGGTATATGACGTGGGACGACACGAATCTCTACGTCGCCGTCACCAACGCCAACCTGGCGGAAGGCGCAGTCATCGTCATCGACCGCAACCCGGTTTCGCCGTCGAACGGCGGCACGGACGCCGACGGCACTTTGAATGCGCTGAACTATGACAATACGAATATCGGAACGCTGCCCTTCCGCGCCGATTTCCGCGCCTATTTCAAGGACGGCTATCGTGATTATCAAACGGCGAACGGCGCGAACGGCTGGAATTTCGGCGCGTCTAACTTCGGCACGTATGCTTCGGGCGCGGGCAACGTCCGCGAACTGGCGATTCCGTGGTCGTCGATTACGGGCGGCGGCAGACCTTCTTCATTTCTTTTTCTCGCTTATTTAAGCTCGAGCGGCGGCTATATTTACGGGCAGATTCCGCAGGGCAACGCCGAAGGCACTTCGCCGGGAAACTACAGCCGTTACTATGCCGTCGTCAACACGGAGAACGGCACGAGCACCAAGCCTTTTTCGCTCGACCAGACGGTCGGCTCGAACGACATTCAATATCTCGGCTTGAAGCACGACACGTTCGACAGCTATTACCGCTCGCCCTTCGGCGCGGCGACGACCAATTCGGTCGTCAACATCAAATTCCGCACGGATTTACTGGACGTCAGCGGAGTTTATATGAAAGTTTACAAATACAACCCGGCAAACGGCACGACCGACCCGCCGGTCGAATACCCGCTGACGTTTCTGGAAAACCGCACCGAAGGCGGGACGACTTATGACATCTACAGCGTCAATTACACGACGCCCGCGACGCCCTCGATTATTTACTACAAATTCCGCGTGGTCGACGGCGCGTCGCAGGCTTTTTACAGCGACAAATACGGCGACGACCACGACAATCTCGGTCAGGGCGGCGACGGCGAGGCTTCAAACGGCGAGCCTTTCCCGGCTTTCCAGATAACGGTTTATCCTTCGACTTTCACGACTCCGGCGTGGATTCACAACGCGGCGGTTTATCACATTTTCCCCGACCGTTTCCGCAACGGCGACATCACGAACGACTGGTGCCGCGCCGGAAACACGACCGGCTGCCCTTCGCTTTACGGCGCGCCGACGACCGAAAACATCATTCATACAATCTGGAACGAGCAGATGGTCGACCCGCGCGCGACCGGCAACAACAACGCCTACGGCAGCCAGTTCTACGGCGGCGATTTGAAAGGCGTGCAGGACAAGCTGGATTACATCAAGAATCTCGGCTTCGACACGATTTATCTGAACCCGATTTTTAAAGGTCGCTCGAATCACCGCTACGACACGGACGATTTTCTAGCCATCGCGCCTGAACTCGGCGGCGACGCGGCTTTCCAATCGTTAGTCGCGGCGGCAAACGCGCGCGGAATGAAAATCATTCTCGACGGCGTCTGGAATCATATGTCGCAGGACAGCGAATATTTCGATTATTACCAGCGTTCGCCCGTGGTCGGCGCGTGCGAAAGCCTGGCTTCCCCGTATCGCTCGTGGTTCAATTTCTTCAACAACGACGCGCCGTGCGATTACACCGATTACGAAGGCTGGTTCGGCTTCGGCGGGCTGCCGATTCTGAACGAAACCGACCCGGTCAAAGACTTTTTCTATCGCACGCCGACGACCAACGTCACGCAATACTGGTATGACCGCGGCGCAAGCGGCTGGCGCTTCGACGTGGCTACCGACATCTCGCATCAGTGGTGGCACGAATATCGCGGCTACGCCAAAACCTACAAGCCGGACGGCGTGCTCATCGGCGAAATCTTCCCCGACGCGAGCCAGTATTTAGCGGGCGACCAGCTCGACGGCTCGATGAATTACCGCTTCCGCAAAAACGTTCTCGGCTTTGCGCGCGGCTTCGATTGGGAAGACAACGACAACAACGGCTTGAACAAAATCGTCGGCTTGACGCCCTCGCAGTTCAAC